>NZ_JAEILC010000005.1:57663-71702 GCF_016307435.1 Pseudomonas sp. S4_EA_1b
CTGAGCTACGCCCACCATATAGCGCTACTTGTGCCAAAGCTGCCTAATGGCGCACCCGGCAGGACTCGAACCTGCGACCATCCGCTTAGAAGGCGGATGCTCTATCCAGCTGAGCTACGGGCGCCTTATTAATCTGTACTCTTGGAGGATTACAAACTAAGTGCTTCCAGCCTTACAGAACAGTGATTCTGCTTGACCTTCTTAACCAGTGCTAGGCTGTGCCCGACAAGTGCGACGAATAGTATAGAGCCCCCTGAAACCCGTCAAATCTTTTTTAAAAAAAATTCATTTTATTTAAGGAGTTAGGGCAATTTGCAGACCAACCGCCTTTGCCCTCACGTCTTAGCGTGCGAGAATGCGCGCACTTTTCTTCCCCCTCTCGATGGTTAATCACGCGTAATGACTGCACAACTTATCGACGGCAAATCAATCGCCGCCAGCCTGCGCCAGCAGATCGCCAAACGGGTCGCAGAGCGCAGCCAGCAAGGCCTGCGCACACCGGGACTCGCGGTGATCCTGGTCGGCAGCGATCCTGCGTCTCAGGTTTATGTCTCGCACAAGCGTAAAGACTGTGAAGAGGTCGGCTTTATTTCCAAGGCCTACGACCTGCCTGCGCAGACCACCCAGCAGGCCCTGACCGACCTGATCGACAGCCTCAACGAGGACCCGACGATAGACGGTGTGCTACTGCAACTGCCCCTGCCGGATCACCTGGACGCGTCCAAATTGCTTGAGCGCATTCGCCCGGACAAAGACGTCGACGGTTTCCATCCTTATAACGTCGGGCGCCTGGCACAGCGCATCCCGCTGCTGCGCCCCTGCACCCCCAAAGGCATCATGACCCTGCTGGAAAGCACCGGTGTAGACCTGTACGGTCTCGATGCCGTGGTGGTGGGCGCCTCGAACATCGTCGGTCGCCCGATGGCCATGGAGCTGTTGCTGGCCGGCTGCACCGTAACCGTGACCCATCGTTTCACCAAGGACCTCGCCGGCCACGTCGGACGCGCCGACCTGGTGGTGGTTGCCGCCGGCAAGCCGGGCCTGGTCAAAGGTGAGTGGATCAAAGAGGGCGCCATCGTTATCGACGTCGGCATCAATCGTCAGGAAGACGGCAAGCTGGTGGGCGACGTGGTCTACGACACCGCCCTGCCCCGCGCCGGCTGGATCACGCCGGTGCCAGGCGGCGTCGGCCCGATGACCCGCGCCTGCCTGCTGGAAAATACCCTGTACGCCGCGGAAACCCTGCACGATTAATAACCGCATGTACTGAAGAAGCCCCGCCTTATCGCGGGGCTTTTTATTAGCCGGAATAAAACCTGTTTTTTCTTTTGTTTTTAAGCACTTTCGTCTGGTTCTGTAAGAACATTCGACAGTTTCTGATCCATACTCCTAAAATGTAACGCCATTTATCAAAAACCCGTTTTCCTAACGGTATTTCTTACTTTTTAGCGAGTTCATCCGCGTGAAAATTCGTCTTTCCATCATCAGCCTATTTTTCGCATTCACAGGCACTGTCGCGCACGCCGCCGAAACCGCTCTGGCGCCCCGCGATCCTTCCAAACTGCAAATAGCTTCCGGCAGCGCCATGCTGGTCGACTTGCAAACCAACAAAGTCATCTATGCCAGCAACCCCGACGTGGTGGTGCCCATTGCGTCTGTGAGCAAGCTGATGACCGGCCTGATCGTCCTCGAAGCCAAGCAAAACATGGACGAGTACATCGATATCAACATCACCGATACGCCCGAAATGAAAGGTGTGTTCTCCCGCGTGAAGATAGGCAGCGAAATGCCGCGCAAAGAAATGCTGCTGATCGCCCTGATGTCCTCGGAAAACCGTGCCGCCGCCAGCCTGGCCCACCACTATCCGGGCGGCTATTCGGCGTTTATCGCGGCGATGAACGCCAAGGCCAAGGCCCTCGGCATGACCAGCACCCACTATGTCGAACCCACTGGCCTGTCGATCCACAACGTATCCACCGCTCGCGACTTGAGCAAGCTGTTGGCCGCTGCGCGCAAGTACCCGATGCTGAGCCAGTTGAGCACCACCAAGGAAAAGACCGTAGCCTTCCGCAAGCCCAACTACACCCTGGGTTTCTCCAACACTGACCATCTGATCAACCGCGCCAACTGGGATATCAAGCTGACCAAGACCGGCTTCACCAACCAAGCCGGCCATTGCCTGGTGCTGGTGACCAGCATGGGCAACCGACCAGTGTCGCTGGTGATCCTCGATGCTTTCGGCAAGTACACCCACTTCGCCGACGCCAGCCGTATCCGCAGTTGGGTCGAGACCGGTAAGGGCGGCGCGGTGCCGGATGTCGCGTTGCGCTACAAAGCCGACAAAAACCTGAAAAACCGCGCGAATGCCGCCGAGGTCCGGCGCTGAATAACACCGAAGAACCGATGGGAGGGGCTTTGCGCCCTGCCCCCATTGTTATCGGTGATCCGCCAAGACTTTAAGCGCCTGCGCTGCCGCCCGCTCCTGCCCGGCCTGGGCCGTGGCATCGGCCGCCTCGCGCCAGCGCTGCGCATCCACATTGGCCGGCAACTGGCTCGGGCGCTGGGTGAGGATCGCCCAATGTCCGGCACTGGCCCATTTCGATTCAAAATCGCTGAAGCTCATCAATAGCCGCCGGTCCATGCCCGAGCGCAGTAACACCGTGCTCTTTTGCTGATTGAAGCCCACCACCACGACATACCGCGCGTCGGACCAGAGCCCGCCGCCGAGGCGCGCCATCACCGGATAACCTGCGGCCACCTGCGCCAGCACGGCGGTCAACTTGGCCTCCAACGGGTACACCATCAGCCCATATTCGCGCGCCAATTGCGGCATCGTGCGCTCCAGGTTTGCCTCGCCGCCCGGCAAATGCAGCGGTTTATCCAGCAGCCCCGGTGTCATCACAATGCCTTGTTGCGACAGCATGCTGGCTAATGCAGCAGGGCCGCTTTGATAGACCTCGCTGCGAAAGGTCGGCACGCCATTGAGTTCGACCCGTTCAGGCAGGCCCGGTAGTTTTGAGGGTTGCCCGGCACACGCGGTGAGCCCCAGGGTGAAGGCCAGCAGCAGGAACGTTGGAAGATTCGACCGTAACCGCACTTTTCTACTCTCTTGATCAGCCGTCGGTGAGGGCGCTGATCATAGCCCAATCACGTTTGTGTCGGGCCTGGATATAGCGAACTCGTTGGACAGACACGACCATTGGTCAATAGCAGGCAACCGCCAGGTAGCTAGACTGTCCATTGAGAAGACTGTGTGTGCCCCCTGCGGGGCGAAGGAGGCCCAAATGAGCCTTGCAACAACGATTTTCCTGTTGATCTGCGGTTGGCTGGCGGTAGCCGGCGCCATGTTGTGGGGAGTGTTGCGCATTACCCGCCGGCACCATCACCCCCACGTCAAACCCGCCAAGCCTCACAAAGCGGTGGTGCGTCACGCTTAACCAGGCATGCAATTGAAGTCCTGTGTCGCCGCCACTTCGTGACCTTGTGCATCCTTTAGGGTTGCGCGTACGGTCATCCCCAGGCTGGACTCCACCAAGGTGTAGTGCTCGCCCGCCTTGAAATGCTTGTATTCGACACGACCCTGGCAGTCTTGCTGATTGTCGTCACCGGGTTCGTCTTCGAACAGCGTCACGTCCAAGCGATGGTCCCCCGGTGTCACCTCGAAGAAGCGTCCATCGTCCACGCGCTTGCCGTCTACACGTTCGGCCAGCAGGTCATTGGGCGCTTCCTCTTTAAGGCCGATCCAGGCCTCGCTCGGGTCCGCCTTGGGCATCGGCCCGGCACAGGCCGATAACAGCAATACGGCGCTCAGGGCGGGGATCAATAAAAACGGTTTGAGTGACATGGCAGCGCTCCTTGGATCGTACATTCGATGGGCTACAAGCTTGGGCAGCTGCCAGGCCTGGAACAAATGAAAGCCTATGAAACGATCTTCAGCGCTTACCTAAATGTTCCTTCACCTGGCTGAAAGGTGCGTGTTAGGTGGGTCGGGCAAGACTGCCGGGGTTTGCAATCCTCGCTCTGTTGGAGATCCACGCATGCTCGGGCTGGTAAAGACCGCACTGCACAAGCCGTACACGTTTATCGTGCTGGCCATAGTCATTTGCATCATCGGGCCGATGGCGGCCCTGCGCACACCCACCGATGTTTTTCCGGATATCGGCATTCCCGTGGTGGCTGTGGTCTGGCAATACAACGGTCTGTCGCCGGATGCCATGGCCGGTCGGGTGATCTACACCTATGAACGTTCCTTGAGCACAACCGTCAACGACATCGAACACATCGAGTCGCAATCGCTGCCCGGCATGGGCATCGTCAAGATTTTCTTCCAGCCTGGCGTGGATATCCGCACCGCCAACGCCCAGGTCACGGCCGTATCACAAACCGTGCTCAAGCAGATGCCGCCCGGCATCACGCCGCCGCTGATCCTCAACTACAGCGCCTCCACGGTGCCCATCCTGCAAATGGCGTTTTCCAGCCCGACACTGTCGGAAGCCAAGATCCGCGACCTGGTGCAGAACAATATCCGCCTGCCCCTCAGCGCCCTGCCCGGCCTGGCGATGCCAACCCCGATGGGCGGCAAGCAACGCCAGATCACCCTCGACCTCGACCCGCAGGCGCTGGCCGCCAAAGGCTTGTCGGCCCAGGACGTGGGCACGGCGCTGGCATTGCAGAATCAAATCATTCCGGTAGGCACCGCCAAACTCGGCACCGACGAATACACAATCCTGCTCAATAACAGCCCCAAGGCCATCGATGAGCTGAACAACCTGCCGATCAAGACCGTCGACGGTGCGCTGATTACCATCGGCCAGGTCGCCCATGTGCGCGACGGCTCGCCGCCGCAGACCAATATCGTGCGCGTCGACGGCCATCGTGCGGTGCTGATGCCGGCGCTGAAAAACGGCAGTATCTCCACCCTGTCGATCATCGACGGCATCCGCCAGATGTTGCCGCGCATCGATGAAACCCTGCCACCGTCACTCAAGACTTCGCTGCTGGGCGACGCCTCGGTGTTCGTCAAGCAATCGGTGGGCAGCGTCGCCCAGGAAGGCATCATTGCTGCACTGCTGACCAGCGCGATGATCCTGCTGTTCCTCGGCAGTTGGCGCTCCACGCTGATCATTGCGGTATCGATTCCCCTGGCCGTGCTGTCAGCCATTGCGCTGCTGGCGGTTACCGGGCAAACCCTCAATGTCATGACCTTAGGCGGGCTGGCGTTGGCGGTGGGGATCCTGGTGGACGACGCCACGGTGACCATCGAAAACATCAATTGGCACCTGGAACAAGGCAAGGCGGTGAAGGCTGCGATTCTTGATGGCGCCGCGCAAATCGTCGGCCCGGCGTTCGTCTCGCTGCTGTGCATCTGCATCGTGTTCGTGCCGATGTTTCTGCTGCAAGGCATCGCCGGTTATCTGTTCCGGCCGATGGCCCTGGCGGTGATTTTTGCCATGGCCAGTTCGTTCATTCTGTCGCGCACCCTGGTGCCGACGCTGGCGATGTTTCTGCTCAAACCGCACACACCGGAACAGGGCGCAGGGCACCATCCCGAAGACGAATTCATCAACCACCATGAGGGCGAGCAGCACCAGAAGCCACGCAATGTCGCGCTGCAGGCCGTGCTGAATTTCCAACAAGGTTTCGAGCGCCACTTCTCGAATATCCGCGACACCTACCATGGTTTGCTGACACTGGCCCTGGGCAACCGCAAGCGCTTTATCGTGGGTTTTCTCGCCTGTGTACTCGCCTCGTTCCTGCTGTTGCCCAGCCTGGGCCAGGACTTTTTCCCGGCAACCGATGCCGGTGCGCTGGCCCTGCACGTGCGCCTGCCGCTGGGTACGCGCATCGAAGAAAGCGCCGCCGCCTTCGACCGCATCGAAGCGCGGATTCGCGAAATCATTCCCGCCGAAGAACTGGATACCGTCGTCGACAATATCGGTATTCCGCTGAGCGGCATCGACATGGCCTATAGCAGTAGCGGCACCATCGGGCCGCAGGATGGCGATATCCAAGTCACCCTGAAAAAACACCACGCGCCCACCGCCGACTATGTGAAAAAACTGCGTGAAGCCCTGCCGCAAAGCTTTCCCGGCAGCCACTTCGCATTCCTGCCGGCGGACATCAGCAGCCAGATCCTCAACTTCGGCGCGCCGGCGCCCCTGGACGTAAAAATCTCCGGGCACAACGACGCCGAAAACCGCGCCTACGCGCTGGAGCTGGAACGCCGCCTGCAACACGTTCCGGGCATCGCCGATCTGCGCATCCAGCAGTCCACCGGCTACCCATCGTTACAGGTCAATGTCGACCGCCTGCGCGCCAACGGCCTGGGCATTACCGAGCGCGACGTAACCAACAGCATGGTCGCATCACTGGCCGGCAGTTCGCAGATTGCGCCGACGTTCTGGCTCAACCCGGCCAACGGTGTGTCCTATTCCATCGTCGCCGCCACCCCGCAATATCGGCTGGACAGCCTGCCGTCGCTGGAAGCCTTGCCAGTGACCGGCGCGAACGGCCAGTCGCAGATCCTCGGCGGCGTGGCAAGCATCTCCCGCGTGCAAAGCCCGGCGGTGGTGACCCACTACAACATCGAACCAACCCTCGACCTGTACGCCAATGTGCAAGGTCGCGACCTCGGCGGCGTGGCGCGTGACGTGCAAAAGGTGCTGGACGACACCGCGTCCATGCGCCCCAAAGGCGCAACGGTGAGCCTGCATGGGCAGATCGATGCGCTGCATGAAGCTTTCAGTGGGCTGAGTTTTGGCCTGCTCGGCGCGGTGGTGCTGATCTATCTGCTGACCGTGGTCAACTTCCAGTCGTGGGTCGACCCGTTCGTGATCATCACCGCCCTGCCGGCGGCCTTGGCGGGGATCGTGTGGATGCTGTTTCTCAGCGGCACCTCATTGTCGGTGCCGGCCTTGACCGGCGCGATCCTGTGCATGGGCGTGGCCACCGCCAACTCGATCCTGGTGGTGAGTTTCTGCCGGGAACGCCTGGCCGAACACGGCGATGCCTTGAAAGCCGCACTGGAGGCCGGCTACACGCGTTTCCGGCCGGTGTGCATGACCGCCTTGGCGATGATCATCGGCATGCTGCCCCTGGCCCTGTCCGAGGAGCAGAACGCGCCCCTGGGCCGCGCCGTGATCGGCGGCCTGATTCTCGCCACCACCGCCACCCTGTTGTTTGTACCCGTGGTCTTCAGCCTGGTCCACGGGCGTCACCCTACTCGCGCCACTGCTGGAGAAACGCCCCATGTCGTCTGATCAAAAACCCTCGCGCAAGCGCCTGATGCTCCTGGGTGTCGGCGGCCTGACCCTGGCCGCCCTGTTGGTCGCCAACGGCTTGCATGCCCGTACGCTGCACGCACAGTCGGTCAGCGCCTGGACACAGGCCGCTGCCATCCCCCATGTCAGCGTATTCCAACCGCAACACAATGCCGCCGGCGACACCCTGCGCCTGCCCGCGCACCTGGAAGCCTGGAGCACCGCACCGATTCATGCACGAGTCAGCGGTTACCTGAAGGACTGGAAGGTCGACATCGGCAGCCAGGTAAAGGCCGGGCAAGTGCTGGCCGAAATCGACAGCCCCGACCTCGATCAACAACTGGTCCAGGCCCATGCGCGATTGGTTCAGGAACAGGCGAACGCGCACCTTGCAGCGACCACCGCGACGCGCTGGCAAAACCTCTTGGCCAGCCATTCGGTATCGCGTCAGGAAGCCGATGAGAAAACCTCCAACGCGGCGGCGGCCAAGGCCAACGCCCAGGCCGCCGCTGCAGACGTTGCGCGGTTGTCGGCACTGCAAAGCTACAAGACCCTGCGCGCGCCGTTCGCCGGCACAATCACCGCACGCAATACCGATATCGGCCAGCTGATCAAGGCCGATACCGACAGCGATCCGGAGCTGTTCAACATTGCCGACACCCACCAGTTGCGCCTGTATGTACCGGTGCCGCAGAACTACGCCGCGGTTATCCATCCGGGCCTGGAAGCCGAGTTGAGCGTGCCAGAGCACCCCGGCATGCACTTCAAGGCGCGGTTGATCGGCGACTCCACCGCCATCGATCGGCGTTCCGGTACGCTGCTCGCGCAATTTTTCGCGGACAACCCCAACGGCGAACTGCTGCCCGGCGACTATGCCGAAGCCACCCTGCCGATCCCGGCGGACACCCATGGCGTGAGCATCCCCGCCAGTGCCCTGATCTTCCGCGCCCAAGGCACCCAGGTGGCGATGCTGGACGGGCACAATCATGTGCACCTGCAAAGCATCCATATCGGCCTGGACCTGGGCGATCGGCTGGTGATCGACCAGGGCCTCAACGCTGCCGACCGCGTGGTGGACAACCCGCCCGACGCCCTGCGCGAAGGCGACCCGGTACAACTGGCCGCCGCCGCCGGAGGTGCACATGCGCCCAAGGCTTAAACCGCTCGCCGCGCTGGTGCTGCTGGGCTTGCAAGGCTGCTCCATGGCGCCCGGCTACACCACGCCGGCGCTGGAGTTGCCGGCCCATTACCGCGAACAGACCAGCGCAGGCCCGTGGCATAGCGCACAACCCAACGACCAACTGGCAGCGCAGTGGTGGACGCTCTACCACGACGCGACGCTGGATCACCTGCAACAGCAACTGCTCCAGGCCAACCCGGACCTGGCGGCGGCGCTCGCGCACTTCGATGCGGCCCAGGCATATGCCAGCCAACTGCACGCGGGGCTGTTCCCACAGATCAACGCCAGCGCGCAGCCCTTGCGCCAGCGGCAGTCGGATTCGCGTCCGTTGCGGGGGACTACACAACCGTCGGTGTACAACAGCAACACGGCGGGTTTTTCGTTGAGTTACGACCTGGATCTCTGGGGCAGAATCCGCAACCAGGTCGCCGCCGGTGACGCCCAGACCCAGGCGTCCGCAGACGATCTGGCAGTGGCGCGCCTGAGCCTGCAACGCCAGTTGGCAACCTTGTACGTACAGCTCAATGGGCTGGATGCCCAGGCGCGCATCCTCAACAGCTCCCTGGAGGATTTCAGCCAAGCCTTGCAACTGACCCGCAGCCGCTACGAAGGTCAGATCGCCTCGGAGTTGGACCTGACCCGCGCCCAGAACCAACTGTCCGAAGCCCGCGCTCAGCTTGATGACGTACGCGGGCAACGCAACCTCATCGAACATGCGCTCGCAGAATTGATCGGTGTAGCGGCCAGTGACTTCACCCTAGCGCCCACTGCGCAACTGATTGCACTGCCGGCAATCCCCTCGCAACTGCCCAGCCAGCTGTTGCAACGTCGTCCGGATATCGCCGCAGCAGAGCGCCGGGTGTTTGCCGCCAACGCCAACATCGGCGTGGCCAAGGCGGCGTGGTATCCGGATTTCAGCTTGACCGGCTTGATCGGCGGGCAGACCCAAGGCGTTGGCAATCTGCTCTCGGCCGGCAATCGGTATTGGGCGTTGGGGCCGTTGGTGAACCTGCCGATCCTTGACGGTGGGCGCTTGAGCGCCAACGAACGCCAGGCCAAGGCCGAGTTCGAAGAGGCATCGGCGCAGTATCGCAGCCAGGTGTTGAAGGCCGTACGCGAGGTGGAAGACAACTTGGCGCAACTGCGGGACTTGCAGCAGCAAGCGCAGGATGAACAGGCGGCGGCGGACGCGGCGCAGCATACGCAATCATTGGCGATGAACAGCTACCAGGCAGGCGCCGTGAGTTACCTGGATGTGGTCACCGCGCAAACTGAGGCGTTACAGGCGCAGCGGACATTGCAGGCAGTGCAGACACGCCAGTTGCAGGCGAGCGTCGGCTTGATCACCGCCCTGGGCGGCGGTTGGCAGCCTGGAGCTTGATCGGGGGCAAAGGCACAGCTCGGTGATGTCGGTTAATGATGCTGTGAATGGAATAAAGCCATCGGGGGCAAGCCCCCTCCCACATGGGTCCCGCGCCAGACACACGATGTATGAACACCGCAGAAACGCATGTGGAAGGGGGGGTGCCCCCCGATGGCGGTGAATCAGCTACTGAAATATCAGGTTCAAGCCGCCCTCCACACTAATCCAGTGTCAGACACATAATGTATAAGCGCCACCGAACCAATGTGGGAGGGGGCTTGCCCCCGATGGGGGTGAATCAGCTACTGAAATATCGGGTTCAAGCCGCCCTCCACACTGATCCTGTGTCAGACACATAATGTATAAGCGCCACCGAACCAATGTGGGAGGGGGCTTGCCCCCGATGACGGTGAATCAGCTACTGAAATATCGAGTTCAAGCCGCCCTCCACACTGATCCTGTGTCAGACACATGATGTATAAGCGCCACCGAACCAATGTGGGAGGGGGCTTGCCCCCGATGGCGGCCTTCCAGACACATCCTGCCAAAAGCCTGCCCCTCAACCTCCTGCTCACCGATCTAGCCTCTCAAAGCACATCTAAAGAGGGGCCAAGGAATGGCAGATCTACCCGCTTCACACCGCCTGCGCATCGGCCGCTTCAGCGAGCCGGGCCGCATCTACCTCATCACCACCAATACCCACGAACGCGTACCGATATTCAGCCATTTCCACCTCGGTCGCCTGGTGGTCTGGCAATTTCGCTTAGCCCAGTACCAAGGGCTGGCCAACTCTCTGGCATGGGTGATCATGCCGGACCATTTCCATTGGTTGCTTGAACTGAAAAAAGGCTCGCTGGCGGACTTGATGTGCCAGGTGAAGTCAAAAAGCACCAGGACCGTCAATGGCGTGAGTGGTCGCAAGGGCCGGCTCTGGCAAGAGAGCTTTCATGACCGGGCCCTGCGAAAGGACGATGACTTGGTAAAAATGGCCCGGTATGTGGTGGCTAATCCATTGCGAGCGGGTCTGGTCGAGCGGATTGGCGACTACCCACTGTGGGATGCCATCTGGGTTTAACGTCATGCACAGTCCAAATGTGGGAGCAAGCCCCCTCCCACATTTTTTACCCGCATTTCAAGCGGCGAGTTTGCCGCTGGCGATGGCGGCTGAAGCGGCCACCATGGCACGCAACAACACCGCACACCCCGCCGCCAAATCATCCGGCGCGGCGTTCTCGATTTCGTTATGGCTGATGCCGCCTTCGCACGGGACGAAGATCATCCCCGCCGGGCCCAGTTCGGCGACGAAAATTGCGTCGTGCCCTGCCCCGCTGACGATGTCCATATTCGACAGGCCCAGGGCGTTCGCCGCGTTACGCACCGCCTCGACGCAACCTTTGTCGAAGTACAACGGCGGAAAGTCAGCCGTGGGTTCCATCTCGAAACTCAACCCGTGTTTGGCGCAGGTGTCTTCGATCACCTGGCGCACCTGGGCAATCATCGAGTCCAAACGCGCCGGTTCCAGGTGCCGGAAGTCCAGGGTCATGCGCACTTCGCCGGGGATGACGTTGCGTGACCCCGGATAAGCCTGCAGGCAACCGACGGTGCCGCAGGCGTGGGGTTGATGCCCCAGCGCCGCCGCATTCACCGCCGCCACCACCGCTGCCGCGCCGACCAAGGCGTCCTTGCGCAGGTGCATCGGCGTCGGCCCGGCATGGGCTTCGACGCCGCGCAGCTTCAGGTCAAACCACTTTTGCCCGAGGGCGCCGAGTACCACGCCGATGGTTTTTTTCTCATCCTCCAGAATCGGCCCTTGTTCGATATGCGCCTCGAAATACGCGCCGACTTTATGCCCGCTCTCGGGACGAGTTCCCGCGTAGCCAATCGCGTTCAACGCCTCCCCAACACTGACGCCCTCCGCGTCAACCTTGGCCAGGGTATCGGCCAGGGTGAATTTCTCGGCGAACACCCCGGAGCCCATCATGCATGGCGGAAAGCGCGAGCCTTCCTCGTTGGTCCACACCACCACTTCCAGCGGCGCCTCGGTTTCGATCTTGAGGTCGTTGAGGGTGCGCAGCACTTCCACGCCGGCCAGCACACCAAAGCAGCCATCGAACTTGCCGCCGGTAGGCTGGGTGTCGATATGGCTGCCGGTCATCACCGGTGGCAGGTCCGGGTTGCGCCCTGGGCGACGGGCAAAAATATTGCCGATGCCGTCGACGCTGACTGTACAGCCAGCCTCTTCGCACCACTGCACGAACAGGTCGCGGGCCTTGCGATCAAGGTCGGTAAGGGCCAGGCGACACACGCCGCCTTTGGGCGTGGCGCCCAGTTTGGCCAGGTCCATCAGCGACTGCCACAGGCGGTCACGGTTGACATGCGGGTGGGCCGATTGCAGAACGTCGAGGGCAGCGTTCATGGGGATCTCCTCAGGCTGTATTTGTTATGAATTGACTTTGACGACAACCGGGCTGGCCCCGCGCTTGGCATTCAGGCCGTAATACAACAGCCCGCCCAACGCCGAGCCGGTGAACCAGCCATAGCTGTAGAACCAGCTGAACGCATCGCTGCCCAAGGCCAGCAAGGTCAGCACCACCGGTACACCAAAGGCGATAAACCCGCTCCAGTTCCACGCCGGATACACGTCATCGCGGTACAGGCCGGCCAGGTCCAGTTGTTGTTTGCGGGTGATGAAATAGTCCACCACCATGATCCCGGCGATCGGCCCCAACAGGCTCGAATAGCCCAGCAGCCAGTTGGAATACACGGTCTCCAGGCTCACATCCGAAACGATCAAGCCGAGCTTCTTGAGCAGTTCATGGGCCATCAGCGCCAGCCCCACCAGGCCGGTGAGGATCACTGCGGTGGTGCGGTTGATCAGTTTGGGCGCGATGTTCTGGAAGTCGTTGGTGGGCGAAACAATGTTGGCCGCGGTGTTGGTGGACAGCGTGGCGATGATGATCAGCGCCATGGCAATGGCCACCCACACCGGGCTCTGGATATGGCCGATCAGCGTGACAGGATCAGACACACTCACCCCCACCAGTTTTACCGAAGCGGCGGTCATGATCACGCCGAGGGCGGCGAACAGGAACATGGTCAGCGGCAGGCCGAAAATCTGCCCGAGGATCTGGTCCTTCTGGCTCTTGGCATAGCGGCTGAAATCGGGAATGTTCAGCGACAAGGTGGCCCAAAAGCCCACCATCGCAGTCAGGCCGGCCATGAAATAACCGCTCAGGCTCGCGCCTTCGGGGCGCTTGGGCGGGATCGCCATCAATTCGCTGATGGACACATTCGGCATCGCCCACACCAACAAGCCAATGCCCACCGCCACCAGCAGCGGCGCCGACAGGGTTTCCAGGCGCTTGATCGACTCGGCGCCGCGCAGCACCACCCACAGGTTCAAGGTCCAGAACATCATGAACCCGATCACTTCACCGGTGCCGCCCAGGGCCTTCCAGCCCTCGAAAATCGAGCCCAGGAACAGGTGAATCGCCAGGCCGCCGAACATGGTCTGGATGCCGAACCAGCCGCACGCCACCAGCGCGCGAATCAGGCACGGCACGTTGGAACCGAGGATGCCGAACGAGGAACGCAGCAGCACCGGAAACGGAATGCCGTACTTAGTGCCGGGGAACGCGTTGAGGGTCAGCGGCAACAACACCACGATATTGGCCAGCAGGATCGCAATCAGCGCCTCGCCCACCGACAAGCCGAAATACGCCGTCAGCACCCCACCCAGGGTGTACGTCGGCACGCAGATCGACATGCCGACCCATAGCGCGGTGATATGCCATTTGTTCCAGGTTCGTTCATGCACCTTGGTCGGTGCCATATCGTGGTTGTAGCGAGGGCTGTCGAGGACGTCGGGGCCGGCGTCGAGTTCGTACAGGCCGTTGCGCTCAATGACTTGCGATCTGTTCTGTTGCATGGCCGCTCCACGGTTTTTTCGAATTATTGTTGCTCACCCCCTGCAACGCAGGAGATGGCCGGAGTACCTCGTAAACAACATGACATCACAGGCCCGGCCAGCCGCCACTGCACTCAATATTCGTGCCGTTGACCGCCGCTGCGCCCTCACCGCTTATATAACGTGCTGATGTTTATCAACTTTCCGATTGAGCCCCGGTTACTTGCTGCTGAATTCAATCAGGCATTACGCAAGTTGCCCGAACCAACCGGACCCAATCTGGTGCAACACAAATATTTTCATTTTTCATTCCCGTCAAGCGGCATATCT
>NZ_JAEILC010000050.1:0-3670 GCF_016307435.1 Pseudomonas sp. S4_EA_1b
GCCGTCCCCTATGCCGATTGTTGGATGACCAGTTTTGCAAATGCTCCACGTGGAACATCGGCCTACTTAACCCGCCGAGCTGGTAGGAACACTTTCCAAGCGATAGCCATATCCATAAATGGTTAACAGCTGCCATCCCCTATCGGCAGTCAGTCCCAGCTTATTACGCAGTCGATAGATATGCGTATCTAGCGGCCGAGACGAGACCATTTCTTCGTGCGTCCAGAATCGCTCATAAAGGTATTCGCGAGACAGCGGACGCGCCAGATTGGCGAACAGGCAGCTGGCCAATCGGTACTCGCGCTCGGTGAGGTTGATCGGTTTTCCTGCGCGGGTGACTGTCAGTTCAGCATCGTCAAAAGTCAGGTCGTTGAAACTTTGCAGTTCATGGGTCGTGGATTTTTGCAGGCCATGCCGTCGAAGAACCGCGCTGACACGCGCCTTCAATTCATTCGGGCGAAACGGTTTGCTGACATAGTCATCGGCACCGCTGTTCAACGCCGTGACAATATCGCTTTCAGCGTCACGGCTGGTCAGCATAATGACCGCAGGGGGCGCATCCATGTGTTCGCGTGTCCAGCGCAGCAGTGCGATACCGGTGATGTCTGGCAACTGCCAGTCGAGTATCAGTAGATCAAAGGTTTCTCGACGTAACTGGCGTAGCAGGTCTTCACCCCGCTCGAAACAATGCAGGGTCCAAGGCTGTTCAGTGGTACCAGGGATCTGTCGCAGTGTCTGTTCCACCCGGCGCAATTCCGCGGGTTCGTCATCCAGTATTGCGACACGCATGGGTGGGTCCTTTCATTGAAGAGTACGGCAGCCGTCAGCCTGATCAAGGCACGTACTGCGCAGATGCCGGCCGTTGAATCTGAAGAATTGTGCTCAGAAACGGCGCTCCCTGGATCTCTCGGTAGGCTGAAGTCCATGAGCGGTTAACATGGAAATCCTCGCTACTCAGGTAGGGAAGATACCGACTCCCGATAGTAAGGAAAAGGATCAGCCGACGCATGAGCTGTCGTAGACTCCTGTCCGAGTTACCGCCAAATAATCCCATCGTGCTCAATTCGCCACGGGCAATGCCTTCATGAACTTCAAGCAGGAAACATCCTCCAGCGGGTCGAAAATGAGCTTCACTGGGGTCAAGGCGTGTGTGCCTATCCAGCCACTGCTTAGATACGGTGACCTATGATGCTTTGGGGCAAGGCTGAAAAACGCCAACCGACCCACGCCCAGCGGTTGTTTCATGGCCTGGTGCGCGAATGGGTGTGGATTGGCTTGCTGCTGCTGCCTATGACGGCCTACCTGTCGGTGAGTTCGGGGTTGGCGCTGAATAACTCCTTCTATGACACTTTTCGCCGCCTCACTCCTCTACCGGTGGATCCGCGCGTATTGCTGGTGACCATCGACGAACCGAGCCTCAAGAAACTGGGGCCGTGGCCATGGTCACGCAGCGTGCACGCCGATTTGATTGACCGCCTCAACGCTGCACAACCGGAAGGAGTTCTGTTGGATGTCATCTTCAGCGAACCTGAAGAACCTGCGAGCGACAAGCGCCTGTCTGACGCCTTATGTAACGCCGGCAATGTAGTGCTGCCGTTGGTTCGCGAAGGCTCTTCTCGCTACAGCCAGGCCGACGCGCAAATGTTGCCCCTGCTTAAATGTGCCAAAGGGCTGGGCCATATCAACGTAGAAGCCGACCCTGATGGCGTGGTGCGCAGTCTGTACCTACGTGAGGGACCTGCCGGTGCCACCGTCCCGCAGTTGGCCTGGTTGGCTTATGAAATGGGCAGGGAGCCGAACCCGATGCCGGGCACCCCGCAGGCGTCGATATCGCAACGTTGGCAGCGCGAGTATGGGGTTCGTGTCCCCGTTATTGCGTCTGATACCCGGTTTCCCAGCGTCTCTTATGTCAGCGTATTGCATGGTGAGGTACCACCTGAAATGCTGCATGGCCGCCTGATTTTGGTGGGGGCGATGGACTCAGGCCTGGGCGATTATTTTTTCAGCCCGCTCTCCTCCGCTGTCGGCGCCACGGCCGGGTTGGACATCCAGGCCAACGTTCTCAATGCCTTGCTCCAGGGACGCAGCATCGTGGATCTGCCAGGATGGCTGGCGGCGCTGCTAGCGACGAGTCTTGTGGCGGTGCTGCTGGGCCTGCTGCTTCATCGTCCCCGCTATGCCCTGTGGATGACCGTGGGCTGCATGCTCACGGCGTTGCTTATCGCTTTGGGGTTACTGCGGTTGGGTCACTGGTGGTCCCCCGCCGCGTGTTTGATCGGTTTGCTGCTCAGCTACCTGATCTGGAATTGGCGTCGCCTGAGTGTGATCCTGGCCTATTTCGGTTGGGAACTGGCGCGTCTGGATAACGAGCCCAAGGTGCTTCCCGAACGTCGCCGCGCACCCGCCAGCCGTGGTGATGTGTTGCAAGCACGCATTTTTGCCTTGGAACAGGCCGTCAGCCGCACGCGGGACACCCGCCGTTTTATGGCCGATGGGTTGGAATGCCTGCCGGTGGCCACGCTGATTACCGACCCCCGCGGCAATATTCTGTTGGCTAACCGCATTGCCCGTGAGGTGTTCGGTAATGACCTGGTCACCGAAAACCTGCTGGAGCAACTTGCCGATCTGGGCTATCCACCGCTGCACAATGGCGTGCGCCCCGCCCTGTCGGCGTTGGAATTGGTGGAGTTTCGCGACATCCATCAACGCAGCCTGCGCATGGAGCTTGCCCCGTTGCTACCGGCTGAAGGGGACATCGCCCTCGGCTGGCTGCTGAGCCTCACCGACCTGAGCAAAGAGCGCGAGGCCCAGCAGCATCGAGAAACCATGCTGCGGTTCCTGTCCCATGACCTGCGCGCGCCCCACTCGGCCATCCTCGCGTTACTGGATGTGCACAGCGGTGAGTCGCCGGTGTTTGCCCAGGTCGAACAACAAGTTCGACGTGCGCTGAGCCTCACGGAGTCATTTGTGCAGTTGGCGAAAGCTGAGGCCGACGGCTATCAATTCCAGCCGACTTTGTTCGCCATGTTGGTGATGGATGCCTTCGACCAAGTGGCAGTGATCGCCCAGCTCAAAGGCATACACCTGGTTCATGATCTGGATGAGACTGACGAAGGCATGGTGTCAGCCGACCAATCGCTGCTGACGCGTGCGTTGTTTAACGTGCTGGAGAATGCCGTCAAATACTCACCTTCCGGGACTACCGTCAGGTTGAGTCACGCCAGTGAGCAGGGCTGGTTGGAATGCCGGATCAGCGACCAGGGCCCAGGTATAGCACCAGAGGATTTGCCGGAGCTGTTCAGCCAGTACCGGCGCTTTGATTCTGCACAGGGCAGCGAAGGGCTGGGGTTGGGGCTGACGATGGTTAAAGCGGTGGTTGAGCGCCACAGAGGCCGGATCGACTGCGAAAGTACACTGGGCAAAGGCACCGCCTTCAGCCTACGTTTGCCCCTTTTGGATGAATGAGTAACGGCTTTTTCACAGGCACAAAAAAACCGGTCATCAGGACCGGTTTTTTTATAGCTGGAAAAACTTATGCACGGTTTTGGTGATTTTATTCTTTTTTTGAATATTCAATAAAATCAGCTAGTTATGTTGAAAAAAGAGCCATTTGCCAACAATCCGTGCACAGGTTATCCACAGAACTTCAAACGACGGGCGTGTCCACCAC
>NZ_JAEILC010000051.1:0-103558 GCF_016307435.1 Pseudomonas sp. S4_EA_1b
TGCTGGGCGCACATAAAAAAAGGCCACCCGAAGGCAGCCTTTAAAAACTAAAGAAAGAGAGTTGTTACTTACACCGCCGCAACGGGACGCATGTAAGAGATCGGTGCGGTGCTGGCATCTTCGAAGGTCACGACTTCCCAAGCGTCTGTCTGCTCAATCAACTTGCGCAGCAGCTGGTTGTTAAGGGCGTGGCCCGACTTGAAGCCTTTGAACTCGCCTATCAGGCTATTGCCCAGCAGGTAGAGGTCACCGATTGCATCGAGGATCTTGTGCTTCACGAATTCGTCTTCATAGCGAAGGCCGTCTTCGTTCAGTACACCATCCGCGTCGACCACAATGGCGTTTTCAACGCTGCCGCCGAGTGCGAGGTTGTGCTTGCGCAGGTACTCGATGTCACTCATGAAACCAAAGGTACGGGCGCGGCTGACTTCTTTTACAAACGAAGTGCTGGAAAAATCCACGCTTGCACTTTGGGTGCGGTCACGGAATACCGGGTGATCGAAATCGATCTCAAAGCTCACTTTAAAGCCTTCGAACGGAACGAAGGTGGCGCGCTTGTCGCCGTCTTCTACTGTCACTTCCCGCAGAATGCGAATGAACTTCTTAGCTGCGTCCTGTTCTTCCAGGCCGGCAGATTGAATCAAGAATACGAAGGGTCCAGCGCTGCCATCCATGATCGGGACTTCGGACGCGGAGAGCTCGACGTAGGCGTTATCGATGCCCAAACCGGCCATGGCCGAGAGCAAGTGCTCCACCGTGTCCACTTTGACGTCACCGTTGACCAATGTGGTCGACATAGTGGTTTCGCCAACGTTTTCCGCGCGAGCAGGAATCTGCACCACAGGGTCCAGGTCGGCACGCACAAACACGATGCCGGTGTCGACAGGTGCAGGCTTGAGGGTCAGGTAGACCTTTTCCCCGGAGTGCAGACCTACACCTGTGGCACGAATAATATTCTTCAGGGTGCGTTGTTTAATCATGGCTTGGACCGCTTCAGCGCAAATTGCGAACTGGTATCAACAAAGGCTGGCGATAATAGCAGACCAGACCTTTGCTGAACACCAATCACCTTCATAGCCCTGATACATTCCATTAATCGGCCTGACGACGCAGGAATGCCGGGATGTCCAGGTAGTCCAGGTCATCTTGCGGATTCGGGCTACGGGACGCCGCAGCACCGGCCTGAGCCTGGTTGCGCATCACGGTCGGACGATCCAGATCGCGGTAGTTCACCGACGGCAGCTCCTGACGCGCAGGGGCTGGAGCGGCAGCCGCCTGGCTGGCCTGGCTGCTGTGCAGGGTGTTGTCGATCACCTTTACAGGCTTCTCGATCTTAGCACCCAGACCGGTGGCAACCACGGTGACGTGCAGCTCGTCGCGCATGTCCGGATCGATCACGGTACCGACCTTGACCATGGCGTGCTCGGAAGCGAAGGCTTCAATGATGCTACCCACGTCGGAGTACTCACCCAGGGACAGGTCAGGACCGGCGGTGATATTCACCAGGATGCCGCGTGCGCCTTGCAGGTTCACGTCTTCCAGCAGCGGGTTGCGGATGGCCGCTTCGGTAGCTTCGCGTGCACGGTTCGGACCGCTGGCGCAGCCAGTGCCCATCATCGCCATGCCCATTTCGCTCATCACGGTACGGACGTCGGCAAAGTCGACGTTGATCATGCCTGGGCGCTTGATGATGTCGGAGATACCGCGAACGGCACCGGCCAGTACATCGTCAGCCTTGGCGAAAGCGGACAGCAGGCTTGCGTCCTTGCCCAGGATGGTCAGCAGCTTCTCGTTGGGAATGGTGATCAACGAGTCGACGCTTTCAGACAGCAGACGGATGCCTTCGTCGGCGATCTGCATACGCTTGCGACCTTCGAACGGGAACGGACGGGTCACTACTGCAACCGTCAGAATCCCCATTTCCTTGGCCACTTCGGCGATGATCGGCGCAGCACCGGTACCAGTGCCGCCGCCCATGCCGGTGGTGATGAACACCATGTTGGTGCCTTGCAGCACTTCGGCAATACGCTCGCGGTCTTCCAGGGCGGCTTGACGGCCGACTTCCGGGTTGGCGCCAGCGCCGAGGCCCTTGGTCACCGCGGTGCCCAATTGCAGGATGGTGCGCGCGCCGATGCTTTTCAGCGCCTGGGCATCCGTGTTGGCGCAGATGAATTCAACGCCTTCAATGTTGCTCTTGACCATATGGTTGACAGCGTTGCCGCCGCCACCGCCGACACCGATCACTTTGATGACCGGGCTGGCGGGGATGTTGTCTACGAGTTCGAACATTTTCCCTCTCCTTTCGTTTTCTCTAGTTTTTTCGCCTACTGCTTTACAGCAGCTCCAAGTTGCAAGCCATGAGCTGCAAGCTTGAAGCTTGTAACTTGTCGCATGAAGCCAACTTCGTTAGAAGTTCCCTTTTACCCAAGCCTGTAACCGCTCGAACAACGGTGCCTTGGCTTCGTCGTCGCCACGGTAGCTGTCACGGTTGCTTGGGCCCGACAGGGAAATGCCGTCGGTCTGCTTCTGCAGCCCGTACAACAGCAAACCCACTCCGGTGGAATAAATCGGGTTGCGCACCACGTCGCCCAAGCCCTTGACGCCATGTGGCACGCCCAGGCGCACCGGCATATGGAAGATTTCCTCGGCCAGTTCGACCGCGCCTTCCATCTTCGAGGTGCCGCCGGTCAGCACGATGCCGGCCGGGATCAAATCTTCGTAGCCGCTGCGGCGCAGTTCAGCCTGGATCAGGGTGAACAGTTCGTCGTAGCGCGGCTCGACCACTTCGGCAAGGGCCTGACGCGACAGTTCGCGCGGTGGACGATCGCCCACGCTCGGCACTTTGATGGTTTCGCCGGCACCGGCCAGTTTGGCCAGGGCGCAGGCGTAACGGATCTTGATTTCTTCGGCGTACTGGGTCGGTGTGCGCAGTGCCATGGCGATGTCGTTGGTCACCTGGTCGCCGGCAATCGGGATCACGGCGGTGTGACGGATCGCACCTTCGGTGAAGATCGCGATATCGGTGGTACCGCCGCCGATGTCCACCAGGCACACGCCCAGTTCTTTTTCGTCGTCGGTCAGCACCGAGTAGGCCGAGGCCAGTTGCTCAAGGATGATGTCGTCGATTTCCAGGCCGCAACGGCGCACGCACTTCTCGATGTTCTGCGCGGCATTGACCGCACAAGTGACCACATGGACCTTGGCTTCCAGACGTACGCCCGACATGCCCAAAGGCTCGCGAACGCCTTCCTGGTTATCGATCACGTAGTCCTGCGGCAGGGTGTGCAAGACGCGCTGGTCAGCCGGGATTGCTACGGCCTGGGCGGCGTCGAGCACACGCTCCAGGTCGGCCGAGCTGACTTCGCGGTCGCGGATCGCCACGATGCCGTGGGAGTTCAGGCTGCGGATATGGTTGCCCGCCACGCCAACGAACGCCGAGTGAATCCGGCAACCGGCCATCAACTGCGCCTCTTCGATGGCGCGCTGGATCGATTGCACGGTGGACTCGATGTTCACCACCACGCCCTTCTTCAGGCCCCGGGACGGATGCGTGCCAATACCGACGATTTCGATCGTGCCGTCTTCCCCGACCTCGCCCACCAGCGCCACCACCTTGGAGGTGCCGATATCCAGACCGACGATCATTTTGCCGCTTTGCACGTTTGCCATGGGTCCTGCCTCTTCTTAATTCTTCGCGACAGCGGGTTGCGCTGCCGTGGGCGCAGCCGGTTCACGCCAGCCGACGGCAAGGCCGTTGGCGTAACGCAGGTCGACGCTCGCAATGTTCGTAATCTGTTCTTTCAAGGTTTTGTCGTAGATGGCAATAAAGCGGCGCATCTTCTCCACCAAGCGGTCGCGTCCCAGCAACAACTCGATGCCCGGGCCGGAACTGCCTGCCCCGGTTGTCAAAAACCAGCTGCCCCGTTCACGCAATTCCAGGCGCGCAATGGAGAAGCCCAGTGGCCGCAGCATCTGGCTCAAGGCCTGGTACTGCTGCATCACTTGCTGCTGCGCCCGCTGCGGCCCGAACAACTGCGGCAGGTGCTCGTAGTTGGCCAGCTCACGCGGGGTGAACGCCTGGCCCTGGTTGTTCAACAGCGCCTCGTCGCCCCAACGGGCCACCGGCAGTTGTTCTTCCAGGCGGATCGTCACCTGATCCGGCCACACGCGACGCACTTCGGCGTGGGCGATCCACGGCATCTGCTCCAGCTCCCGGCGCATGCCGGCCAGGTCGATGGTGAAGAAGCTCGCCGCCAGGAACGGGCCGATGCGCTGCTGTACCGCCTGCTGGCTGATGTAGCTCAGATCGCCCTGCACACTGATCTTGGTGATCGGGCGGTCGGCGTACGGCAGTAGACGCTGCGCGCCTTCATAAGTGCCGAAGCCCAATACCACCAGCAACACCGGCCAGAACAGCGCCTTGAGGAAAGCAAAATTGGCCTTCGGCAGGCGCGCCGACATCGGCTCTTTAGCCACCATGCGACTGGCACCCCGGGGCACCGGCTTGCGGCTCGGTGCACGTGGGGGCTGATGACGAAGCGATGCGCCTTTCATGTCGTTAGCCTCTTGCCTCGATGCTGGCGGCCAGGATCGCCAGCACCAACTGCTGGAAGTCCAGACCGGCGGCACGGGCAGCCATTGGTACCAGGCTGTGATCGGTCATGCCTGGTGCGGTGTTGACCTCAAGGAACCAGAAGTTGCCTTGGTCGTCCTGCATCACGTCTGCCCGTGCCCAACCGGCGATACCCAACGCCTCACAGGCTTTCGCCGTAAGGTCCATCAATTCCTGTTCTTTGTTTGCGTCGAGGCCGCATGGGATCCGGTACTGGGTATCGGAAGCCAGGTACTTGGCGTCGTAATCGTAAAAGGTGTGGGGCGTGCCCAATGCGATGGGCGGCAATACCTGGCCACGCAGGGTGGCGATGGTGTACTCGGGACCGGAAATCCACTGTTCCACCAACACTTGCGAATCGTAGGTACTTGCCGCTTTCCATGCGTCGATCAATTCGGCGGCCGAGTTCACTTTGGCCATGCCGATACTGGAGCCTTCATGGGCAGGTTTGACGATCAAAGGAGTGCCCAGTTCCTCGACTGCAGAAATACAATCGGCTTCGCTGCACAGAACACTGTGACGCGGGGTTGGAATACCCAGGCTGTGCCACACCTGCTTGGTGCGCAGCTTGTCCATGGCCAATGCCGAGGCCAGGATGCCGCTACCGGTGTAGGGAATACCGGCGCACTCCAACAGGCCCTGCATGCTGCCGTCTTCACCGCCGCGACCGTGCAGGATGATAAAGGCGCGGTCGATTTTTTCGGCCAACAGGCGCGCGAGAAAATCATCGCCCACATCAATCCCGAACGCATTCACGCCGGCGCTTTGCAGGGCTTCGAGCACGGCGTTGCCGGACTTGAGTGACACTTCACGCTCGGCGCTCTTACCGCCAAACAACACCGCCACGCGGCCGAAGTCGGCAGGCGTGATGGTGGAAAACAGGGCTTCGTAGTTCGTGATCATTTCGACTTCCCCTGGGCAGCGGCGAAGAGCGGGCTCGCCAGCAATTTAGGGGCAAGGCCACCGATGTCACCGGCGCCCTGGCACAGCAGAATGTCACCGGCACGCAGCAGCGGCTTGACGATTGGCGCCAGGTCCACACCGCGCTCGATGTAGATCGGGTCCAACTGGCCACGCTGGCGGATGCTGTTGCATAGCTTGCGGCTGTCGGCGCCCGGGATCGGTTCTTCACCGGCCGGGTAGACCTCCATCAGCAGCAGCACGTTGGCGTCGGCCAATACATTGACGAAGTCATCGTATAGATCGCGGGTACGGCTGTAGCGGTGCGGCTGGTACACCATCACCAGGCGACGCTCCGGCCAGCCACCGCGCACGGCCTTGATCACGGCGGCGACTTCGGTCGGGTGGTGACCATAGTCGTCCACCAGCATCACGTCGCCGCCCTCTACCGGCAATTGGCCGTAGACCTGGAAGCGTCGGCCCACACCGGCAAAGCGCGACAGACCTTCGACGATCGCTTCATCGCTGACGCCTTCATCGGAAGCAATGCAGATGGTCGCCAGGGAGTTCAATACGTTGTGGTTACCCGGCATGTTCACCGACACATCCAACGGCTCACGGTCCGGACGCAGCACGGTGAAGAAGGTTTGCATGCCTTCCTGACGCACATTGATCGCACGCACGTCGGCATCTTCGCTGAAGCCGTAAGTGACGGTCGGGCGTTTGACCAGCGGCAGAATCTCGCGCACTACAGGGTCGTCCAGGCACACCACCGCCAAGCCGTAGAACGGCAGGTTGTGGAGGAACTCGACGAAGGTTTTCTTCAACTTGTTGAAGTCACCGTCGTAGGTCGCCATGTGGTCGGCGTCGATGTTGGTGACCACAGCCACCAACGGTTGCAGATGCAGGAAGCTGGCATCGCTTTCGTCGGCTTCGGCGATCAGGTAGCGGCTGGTGCCAAGCTGGGCGTTGGTGCCGGCTGCATTCAGACGGCCGCCGATCACAAACGTCGGGTCCAGGCCACCGGCGGCGAACACCGAGGCGATCAGGCTGGTGGTGGTGGTTTTGCCGTGGGTGCCGGCGACCGCGATGCCGTGGCGATAGCGCATCAGCTCGGCGAGCATCTCGGCGCGCGGCACCACGGGAATACGACGTTCAAGGGCGGTGGCCACTTCCGGGTTAGCTGTGTTCACCGCGCTGGACACCACCAGCACATCGGCCTCGGCGGCGTTCTCGGCACGGTGGCCGATAAAGATCTGCGCACCAAAGGATTTGAGGCGGTCGGTGACCTGGGATTCTTTCAAGTCCGAACCGGACACCTGATAGCCCAGGTTGAGCAGCACTTCAGCAATGCCGCACATACCCACGCCGCCGATTCCGACGAAGTGAATGCGACGGATACGGCGCATTTCCGGCTGCGGCATGGCTTTCTGATTCTCAACCATGGGCCACCTCCAGGCAGATATCGACCACGGTGCGGGTTGCTTCAGGTTTGGCCAGGCGGCTTGCGGTGCTCGCCATGCTGTTAAGTCGTTCCGGTTGCATCAAAACCTCGGTCAGGCGTGCGGCCAAATCGGCGGCGCCAGTCGTTCTTTGCGGCAGCAGGAAGGCAGCGCCCTCCCCGGCCAAATATTCGGCGTTGCGGGTCTGGTGATCGTCAATCGCATGGGGCAGAGGCACCAGCAAGGACGGCAGACCGGCGGCGGCCAGTTCACTGACGGTCAGCGCACCAGCGCGACAAACCACCAGGTCGGCCCAGCCATAGGCATGGGCCATGTCTTTGATGAAAGGCTGTACGTTGGCCTCCACACCGGCTTCGCGATAACGCGCGGCGGTGACTTCATCGTGGTTTTTGCCGGCCTGGTGAAAGATCTCCGGGCGTAGCTCCAACGGCAGTTGTGCCACGGCTTCGGGCAGCAATTTGTTCAGTGGTTCAGCGCCCAGGCTTCCGCCCAGGATCAACAGGTGCGCCTTGCGCCCGGCCAAGGCATCGCGAGCGATGCCCATGAACAGCTCGGTACGCACCGGGTTGCCGGTGGTGCGGCGTTTGCTCGACAAGCCAAAGGTGTTCGGGAATGCCTCACACACCCGCGCCGCCAGCGGCACCAGCAGGCGGTTGGCGGTGCCGGCCACGGCATTCTGTTCGTGGACGATCACCGGTACACCGGCCAGCCTGGCTGCTACGCCGCCAGGGCCGGTCACGTAACCGCCGAAGCCAAGCACGCAGACAGGCTTCAACTCACGGATAACCTTGCGCGCCTGCCAAACCGCCTTGAGCAATACGAACGGTGCTTTGAGCAAGGACAACTTGCTCTTGCCACGTAGGCCGCTGACGTTGATCAGGTGCAGCGGCAACCCAGCGTTAGGCACCAATTCGTTCTCGATGCCGCGCGGCGTCCCCAGCCAGTGCACCGTGTAGCCACGGCTCTGGAATTCCCGCGCACACGCCAGGGCCGGGAACACATGGCCCCCGGTACCACCCGCCATGATCAGCACATTAGCGCCCATGGATAGGCTCCTCGGCGAAGTCGCTTTCGCTGAATTCCATCTCTTCGCTGCCCAGGTGGGTGCGACTCTCCCACTCGATGCGCAGCAGCAAACCCAGGCACGCGCAGCAAATCACCAAGGAACTGCCGCCGTAGCTAAGGAACGGCAAGGTCAGCCCTTTGGTCGGCAGCAGGCCGACGTTCACACCGATATTGATCAGGAACTGGCCGATCCACAGGAACGACAAGCCGTACGCCACATACGCGGCGAAATATTGTTTGGCCTTCTCGGCCCACAAGCCGATATACATGCCGCGTACACACACGAACACGAACAGCGCAACAGTGCACAGCGAGCCCACTACGCCGAGCTCTTCGGCGAGTACCGAGAACACGAAGTCCGTGTGGGCTTCGGGCAGGTAGAACTGCTTCTGTACGCTGTTGCCCAGGCCAACGCCCAGCCACTCGCCGCGACCGAAAGCGATCAACGCCTGGGTCAGCTGGTAGCCGGAACCGAACTGGTCGGACCATGGGTCGGTAAAGGTGATCAGACGCGCCATCCGGTAGGGTTGCGCCTGCACCAGAATCGTCACGGCCGCCACCGCCAGCACCACCATCAAGGTGAACCGGAACAGACCTACACCGCCAAGGAACAGCATCGCCGCCGCCGCCCCCATCATCACCACGGTGGCGCCGAAGTCGGGTTCCATCAGCAACAGGCCGGCCATGGGCAGCAGCACGATGAATGGCTTGAAGAACCCCATCCAACTCTCGCGCACTTCCTTCTGACGTCGCACCAGATAGCCAGCCAGGTAGATCACCACGAACACCTTGGCGATTTCCGAGGGTTGCACGTTGAACGCGCCGAAACCGATCCAGCGCATCGAGCCGTTTACCTCGCGACCGATGCCCGGCAGGATCACCATCACCAGCAAGCCGAACGCGCCGATCAACATCAGCCAGCCCAGGCGCTGCCAAGTGGCGATGGGGATCATCATGGTCACGATGCAGGCACCGATACCGATCACCAGGTACACCAGATGGCGGATCATCATGTAGAGGGTGTTGCCGGACTGCACGGCGGCGACTTCGGAAGACGCCGAAGTGATCATCACCAAGCCCAGGCCCAGCAGCGCCAGGCAACCGGCAAGCATTGGGAAATCCAGGTCGATACCGCGCCCGGTAATAATCGGCGACGGGTACGGCTTGATGATGTTTCTCAGGTTCAGGTTCATGCCAAGGCCTCCACGGCGCGAGCGAACAGCTGGCCGCGCTCTTCGTAGTTCTTGAACATGTCCAGGCTGGCACAGGCCGGCGACAGCAGAACGGCGTCACCGGGTTGGGCCACGGCTTTGCATTGCAGGACGGCCTCGTCCAGGGAGGCCACGCGAATCTGCGGCACCGCGTCACCGAGGGCGGCGGCGATCAGCTCGGCATCACGGCCCAGCAACACCACGGCGCGGCAGTGGGCGGCCACCGGTGCCTTGAGATCCTTGAAGTCGGCGCCCTTGCCGTCACCACCGGCGATCAGCACCAGCTTACCGTCGATATCGGCGCCAAGGCCTTCGATGGCAGCCAGCGCGGCGCCGACATTGGTGGCCTTGGAATCGTTGTAATAGCTCACGCCATCCAGGTCACGCACCCACTGGCAGCGGTGTTCAAGCCCGGCGAAAGTGCGCAGGGTCGAGAGCATGGCATCGAACGGCAAACCCACGGCATGCCCGAGCGCCAGTGCCGCCAGGGCGTTCGACTGGTTGTGGGCACCACGGATTTTCAACTCGCGCACCGGCATCAGGCTCTGGAATTCGAATGCCAGGTATTTCTCGCCATTCTCTTCACGAATGCCGAAAGCCTTGAAGTCGGGTTTGCCCAAACCGAATGTCCAGCATGGCAACCCTTCGCCCATCAGCGGACGGCTCAGGGCATCATTACGGTTGACCACCACTTGCTTAGCGCCGCGAAAGATCCGGTGCTTGGCCAGGTGATACGCCGGTAGGCCGCTGTAGCGGTCCATGTGGTCTTCACTCACGTTCAACACGGTGGCCACTTCGGCACCGAGGTCGTGGGTGGTCTCCAGTTGGAAGCTCGACAGTTCCATCACGTACAGCTCGACATCATCGCTGAGCAGGTCCAGCGCCGGGGTGCCGAGGTTGCCACCCACGGCCACGCGCTTGCCGGCCGCTGCCGCCATGTCGCCGACCAGGGTAGTGACGGTGCTTTTCGCGTTGGAACCGCTGATGGCTACAATCGGCGCCTTGGCATTGCGCGCAAACAGGTCGATATCGCCGGACAGCTTCACGCCACGGGCCGCAGCCGCTTGCAGGGCCGGAGTCGCCAGGGCCAGGCCGGGGCTCACGTAGAGCTCGTCGGCGCGGCACAGAAACTCGACATCCAGCTCGCCACAACGCACTTCCACGTGCGGGTAGTCACGACGCAGCGTGACCAGCTCCGGTGGATTTTCCCGCGTATCGGCCACGGCAAACGACGTGCCCCGGCTCGCCAGGAAGCGAACCAGGGACATGCCGCTCTTGCCGAGGCCGACAACGATGCGGAAGTGGTCTGAAGCGATCAGGGACACTCGTTTCTACCTCAGTTTCAGGGTGGCAAGGCCGATCAGCACCAGAATCACGGTGATGATCCAGAAGCGGACAATCACGCGCGGCTCGGGCCAGCCCTTGAGTTCAAAGTGGTGGTGAATCGGCGCCATGCGGAACACGCGGCGCCCGGTCAATTTGAAGGACGCCACCTGGATGACCACCGACAGGGTTTCCATCACGAAAACACCGCCCATGATGAACAGCACGATTTCCTGGCGAACGATCACCGCGATGGTGCCCAGGGCCGCGCCCAGCGCCAGTGCGCCGACGTCGCCCATGAAGACTTGGGCCGGGTAGGTGTTGAACCACAAGAACCCAAGCCCCGCACCGATCAGCGCGCCACAGAACACGATCAGCTCGCCCGCCCCCGGTACATAAGGGATCAGCAGGTATTCAGCGAATTTCACGTTACCCGACAGGTAGCAGAAGATGCCGAGCGCGCCGCCCACCATCACCGTCGGCATGATCGCCAGGCCGTCGAGGCCATCGGTGAGGTTGACGGCGTTGCTGGAGCCGACGATCACGAAGTAGGTCAGCACCACGAAACCGATACCCAGGGGAATGCTGGCATCCTTGAGCATGGGCAGAATCAGCGTGGTTTCCACCGCGCTTGGGGCCGTCATGTACAAGAAGATCGCCGCACCCAGGCCAAATACCGATTGCCAGAAATACTTCCAGCGGCTTGGCAGCCCCTTGGAGTTCTTCTCGATCACCTTGCGGTAGTCGTCCACCCAGCCGATGGCGCCGAACAGCAGGGTCACCAGCAACACCACCCATACATAACGGTTGTGCAGGTCAGCCCAAAGCAAAGTGCTGACACCGATAGACGACAGGATCAGCGCGCCGCCCATGGTCGGCGTACCGGACTTGGACAGGTGCGACTGCGGGCCATCATTGCGAACCGATTGACCAATTTGCAGGTTCTGCAGGGTGCGGATCATCCACGGCCCGAGGAACAGCGACAAACACAACGCGGTCAGCACACCCAGAATCCCGCGCAAGGTCAGGTACTGGAAGACCGCGAAGCCTTTGTGGAACTGTTGCAGATACTCAGCCAGCAGCAGCAGCATTAATGTTTCTCCGTACTTGAGCCACACAAGGCCACGACGACGTTTTCCATCACCGCGCTGCGCGATCCCTTGATCAAAATGGTTGTGTTTTTATCGTGTTCGGCCGCGCCGATGGCCTGGATCAACTCGGCTTGACTGGCGAAATGCGTGGCACCGGGGCCGAAGGCGGCGACGGCGTGGGCCATGTTCGGACCGACTGCGTACAGCGCATCGACTTTGCCCGCCGCGTAGGCACCGACTTCGCGATGCCCCTGCTCGGCCCAGTCGCCCAGTTCGCCGATATCGCCCAGCACCAGCACCTTGCGCCCGGCGAACCCTTTGAGCAGGTCGACCGCAGCGTTGATGGAAGATGGGTTGGCGTTATAGGTGTCGTCGATCACGCGCATACCATTGGTAGCCAACTGCGCCACGGTGCGGCCCTTGACGGGTTGCACAGCGCCCAGCCCCGTGACGATACCGAACAGCGACACGCCCAGGGCATGGGCGGCGGCGGCGGCGGCCAGGGCATTGGCGACGTTATGGTTGCCCAACAAATTCAGTTGCACGTGCTCGTTGCCTTGCGGGGTGTGCAAGGTAAAGGAAGGGCAGCCGCGTGCATCGACGGTGATGTTGGATGCATGGAAATCAGCCGCGGCGTTAAGCACGGCAAACGTCAGGACCTTGCGACCGGCGGCGCGCACACGCCAGGTTTCGAAGGCTTTGTCGTCGAGGTTCAATACGGCAGTGCCCGAAGCGTCGAGGCCTTCAAGGATTTCACCCTTGGCTTCGACGATCTTTTCCGGGCCACCGAACTCACCGACGTGAGCGGTACCGGCGTTATTGATAACGGCGACGTGAGGCTTGGTCAGTGCGACGGTGTAGGCGATTTCGCCGATGCGCGATGCACCCAGTTCGATCACCGCCGCCGTGTGTTCCGGGGCCAGTTCGAGCAGGGTCAGCGGCGCGCCGAAATCATTATTCAGGTTGCCACGGGTAGCGAGTACCGGACCACGGGTGCGCAAGACACCGGCGAGCAGTTCCTTGACCGTGGTCTTGCCGCTGGAACCGGTGATGGCAGCCACAGGCTTATCGAACGCGGCACGGTTGAGTGCGCCCAGTTGGCCCAGGGCCAAGCGGGTGTCGGCAACCAACAACTGCGGCAGGCTCGACTCCGGCACTTCGCGCTGCACCAAGGCACCCACGGCGCCTTTGGCGGCGACGTCATTCAGGTAGTCGTGGCCATCAAAGCGCGGGCCGGCCAGCGCAACAAACAGTTGCCCTGGCTGGATGGCACGGCTGTCGATGCTGACACCGTCGAAGCGGCAGTCGCTGGACAACATGCGGCCCGACAGGGCCTGGGTCAGTTCACTGAAGCGCATCGGCTTAAGCATGGGCAACCTCCCAGGCGCTCAAGGCGTGATCAGCCTCGACCAGATCGGAAAAGGCATGCCGCTCGCCGTTGATTTCCTGATAGTCCTCGTGGCCTTTACCGGCCAGTACCACCACATCGTCGGCGCTTGCGCTGGCGATCAGTTGGGCGATGGCGTCACCGCGGCCGGCAACGAAGGTGGCCTTGGATACGTCTTTGAAGCCGGCACGGATATCGTCGAAGATCTGGCTCGGGTTCTCGCTGCGCGGGTTGTCATCGGTGACCAACACGCCGTCTGCCAGACGTTCAACAATCTCGGCCATCAGCGGGCGCTTGCCGCGATCACGATCACCGCCGCAGCCGAACAGGCACAGTAATTTGCCCTTGGCGTGGGGGCGCAGCGCTTCGAGGACTTTCTCCAGGGCGTCCGGCGTGTGGGCGTAGTCGACCACCACCAGCGGCTGTTTGCCGCCACCCAGACGCTGCATACGGCCGGCCGGGCCTTCCAGCTTCGGCAGTACTTTTAAAATTTCGTCCAGGGCGTAGTCCAGGCCCAGCAACGCGCCGATGGCAGCCAGTACATTGCTCAGGTTGAACCGGCCGAGCAAGGTACTGCGCAGGTGATGTTCGCCCTGAGGCGTCACCAGCGTGGCACGCACGCCTTCGTCGTTGAACTGGGCTTCGCGGCAATACAGGTAGGCACTTGAATCGTGCAGGCTGTAGCTGATCAGGCGCGCTTCGCTGTGTTCGGCGGCCAATTGGCGACCGAAGTCATCGTCCAGGTTCACCACCCGACACTTAAGATCGTTCCAGGCGAACAGCTTAGCCTTGGCGGCGGCGTAAGCCTCCATGGTGCCGTGGTAGTCCAAATGGTCGCGGGACAGGTTGGTCATCACCGCCACATCAAACGCCAGAGCGCTGACGCGGCCTTGATCCAGCCCGTGGGACGAGACTTCCATGGCCACGGCCTTGGCACCGGCCTTTTTCAGGTCGGCCAGGGTCGCTTGCACGGCAATCGGGTTCGGGGTGGTGTGCAGGCCGCTTTGCAGCGCGCCATAGAAACCGGTCCCCAGGGTGCCGACAATCCCGCAATGCTGGCCCAGCAGATCAAGAGCCTGGGCAACCAATTGGGTCACGCTGGTCTTGCCGTTGGTGCCGGTCACGCCCACCAGGTTGAGGTGGCGGCTCGGCTCGCCATAGAAACGCCCGGCGATATCGGATAACTGTTTGGCCAGCCCCTTGACCGGAATCAGCGGCACGTCGGTGATCGGTAGCACGGTGGCGCCTTCGGCTTCATAAGCCACGGCGGCTGCACCGCGCTGCAACGCATCGGCAATGTGTGCACGGCCGTCGAACTTGCCACCCGGCACCGCCAGGAACAGGTCACCGGCACGCACATTGCGGCTGTCCAGGGTCAGCTCACGAATCAATAGGTCGCGCCCGGCGTGGGCGAAGATCTTGTTCAAACTCAGAGACATCAGCCGCGCCCTCCATTGGCTTTTACGGCAGCGGCCGGTGGCCCGGCGTTCGCTTGTTGGGTGGGCGGCAGGTTGTCCGGGGTGATGTTCATCAAGCGCAGGGTGCCGGACATCACTTTGCTGAACACCGGCGCGGAGACCAGGCCACCGAAGTAACCGGCCTTACTCGGTTCATCGATCACCACGACGATGGCGTAGCGCGGATCGCTCATTGGGCCGAAGCCAGCGAACAACGAACGATACGAGTTCTCGGCGTACCCCTTGGTACCCACCGACGTCTTACGTGCGGTACCGGACTTGCCGCCCACGTGATACGCCGGCACCTGGGCACGGAATACACCGCGCGGCGCCTCGATCACTTGTTGCAGCATGCCTTGCATAGTCTTGGCGACGTTCTCCGGGATCACCTGGGTCGCTTTCGGCGCTTCATCGACGTGGATCAGGCTCAACGGCACCATGCGGCCATTGTTGGCCAGCACGGAGAAGGCATGAGCCAGTTGGATTGCAGTCACCGACAGGCCGTAGCCGTAGGACAAGGTGGCGGTCTCGGCTTTTTTCCAGTCGCGGTAGTTCGGCAGGTTACCGACACGCTCGCCCGGAAAGTCCAAGCCCGTGGGTTGGCCCAGGCCGATCTTCTGCGCCAGGTGGTAGATGGTTTCGCCGCCGATATCGAAGGCGACCTTACTCATACCCACGTTACTGGAGTTGATCAGGATGCCGGTCAGATCCAGCACCGGTCCCTCGGTACGGGAAACGTCACGAATGGTGTATTTGCCCAACTGCAGCGTGCCCGGATAGACCTCGACTTTGTCGCTGGGCTTCCAGCGCCCGGTTTCGAGGGCGGCACTCATGGAGATGGCTTTCATGGTCGAACCCGGCTCGAACACGTCGATCATGGCGCGGTTGCGCATCATCGCCGGTTGCAGGTTGCGACGGTTGTTCGGGTTGTAGGTAGGCTGGTTCACCATGGCGAGGATTTCGCCGGTCTTCACGTCCATGATCACGAGGCTGCCGGCCTTGGCGCCGTTTTCGATGATCGCGTTACGCAGCTCACGGTTGGCCAGGTATTGCAAACGCAGGTCAATCGACAACGCCAAGGGCTTACCGGCCTTGGCGTTTTTGGTGACCTGGACATCCTTGATCAACCTGCCGCGCCGATCCTTGATGACTTGTCGCTTGCCGGGAACCCCGGCGAGCCATTCATCGTAGGCCAGCTCTACGCCTTCGCGGCCATGGTCGTCGATGTCGGTGAAACCCACCATGTGGGCGGTGGTTTCACCGGCCGGGTAGAAGCGACGGAATTCCTCGATGCCGTAGACACCGGGGACTTTAAGGTCGAGCACCTGCTGGCCCTGCTCAGGCGTCAGACCGCGCACCAGATAGATGAACTCTTTATTGGCCTGAGCTTCCAGACGCTCGGCCAAGGCCTTAGGGTCTTGACCGAGGGCGGCGGCGAGGGCCGGCCAGCGGTCCTTGGCGACTTGCAGTTCCTTGGCGTTTGCCCACAGCGTGGTCACCGGCGTACTGACAGCCAAGGGCTCGCCGTTGCGGTCGGTGATCAGGCCACGGTGCGCAGGAATAGGAATATGACGCAGACTGCGGGCATCGCCCTGACCGATCAGAAAGTCGCGATCGACCACTTGCAGATCAACGATGCGCCAGGCGATCGCCCCCACCATCAGCGCCAGCAAACCGAGCACCAGGCGGAAGCGCCATGGGTACAGTGCGCCTTCGAGTTTCATCATGGCGCCACCATCCGCACGTCAGCCGCGCTCGGGATGTGCATTTTCAACTGCTCGGTGGCCAGCACTTCGATACGACTGTGGGCCGTCCAGGTACTTTGTTCCAAGATCAACCGGCCCCACTCGGCCTGGGCTTTGTCACGCACACTCAACTCCCCATATAGGGTGTTGAGCAGTTGACGGTTCCAGTGGGCGCTGTAGGACACCGCAATCGCGGACACCAGTACGCCGATGAACAGCAGCAACATAAAGAAGCTGCCACCCGGGAGGGGTTTGGCGAAAAGCTTACTCACCGCAGCTTCTCCGCAACGCGCATAACAGCACTGCGGGCACGCGGGTTGGCCTTGAGTTCAGCTTCAGAAGCGAACTGCGCTTTGCCATGGATTTTGATTTTCGGCACAAAAGCTTCGAACCGTACCGGCAGGTTGCGCGGCAGGTTGTCGGACTCGCCCTTGACCAGGCGGCGCATAAACAGTTTAACGATACGGTCTTCCAGAGAGTGGAAGCTGATCACCACTAGGCGACCGCCCACTTCCAGCGCGTCGAGGGCAGCCTCCAGGCCGGCCTCAAGATCGCCCAATTCGTTATTGACGTGGATACGCAGGCCCTGGAACGCACGGGTTGCCGGGTTCTTGCCCTTTTCCCAGGCAGGGTTGGCGACTTTCAGCACTTCGGCCAGGTCGGCGGTGCGCTCGAACGGCTGGATTTCGCGGCGCTCAACCACGGCACGAGCCATGCGACCGGCGAAGCGCTCTTCACCGTACTCTTTGAATACACGGGCGATTTCTTCCACCGGTGCGGTGGCGATGAACTGCGCGGCACTGACGCCCCGGGTGGGGTCCATGCGCATATCGAGCGGGCCGTCGTTCATGAAGCTGAAGCCGCGCTCCGGGTCATCGAGCTGTGGAGAAGAAACGCCCAAGTCGAGTAGCACCCCGGCCACCTTGCCTGCCATGCCGCGCTCCGCCACTTCGGCACCCAGCTCGGCAAAGCTGCGCTGCACAACGACAAAGCGGCCGTCTTCGGCCGCTAGCGCTTGCCCGGTGGCAATCGCTTGGGGGTCTTTGTCGAACCCGAGGAGTTTTCCATCCGGCCCGAGCTGACTGAGGATCAACCGGCTGTGCCCGCCCCTGCCGAACGTGCCATCCAAATAGCAGCCATCCGCGCGTACAGCGAGAGCCTCAACGGCTTCGTCAAGCAGTACGGTGATGTGGTTAAAGCCGCTATCAATAGTCACAGGATCAGATCACGCAGTTCGTCAGGCATGGCGCCCGGTTGTTGAATAGCAGCCAGGTCAGCTGCAGAAACAGCATCCCAGGCATCTTCGTCCCACAATTGGAACTTGTTCAGTTGGCCGACCAACATCGCGCGCTTATCGAGCTTGGCGTACTCGCGCAGACGCGGCGGCACCAGGAAACGACCGCTGCCATCAAGCTCAAGGTCGACGGCATTGCCGATCAGCAAACGCTGCAGGCGGCGGTTTTCTTCGCGTAATGAAGGCAAGGCGCGCAACTTGGTTTCAATCAACTCCCACTCGTCGAGGGGGTAAACACATAAACAAGGGTCAACGGCATCAATAGTGATGATCAACTGGCCGGAACTTCTCGAAATCAGCTCGTCGCGATACCGGCTCGGCATAGCGAGACGGCCCTTTGCGTCGAGACTGATAGCGTTAGCTCCGCGAAACACAGATGCGTTTCTCCAAATTTTAGCGTTTTACGTTCAAAAAACCCACTTTGTGCCACTTTCCGCCACTTGCGCACACTATAGGAATGCGCCCACCACACCGTCAAGGCACGGATTCAAGGAAAAGCCTTACAGAACGGAGATTTAGGAGCGTAAAAGGAGGAGAAACCAGAGTTCAGCGATATTTTTGACCCAACAAGCACAGCAAGCTCAAAGAGCTATTGCTTGAAGTTAAAGTAATTTATTAAGAGTAAGATTTTTTTGGTATTACGAAGATGCATCTGCCAATGATTTGGCAGGGAGGGATTCTTGCGCTACTACCGGTTTTCTGCCCGAGATTCGGATAGAGGGAAATAAGGTGGAGAGTCGATCTATAAGCCGGGTTCTGTCTTGAACAGTCATTCGTCTACGATGGCCATCATTGGACATCTTTAGCAACCTACCCGGTCCCAGCGCGGGCCACGCCTTGGGACCCTATTTGGTCTTGCTCCAAGTGGGGTTTACCTAGCCACGAACTGTTGCCAGTCGTGCGGTGCGCTCTTACCGCACCTTTTCACCCTTACCGGCACCGAAGTGCTTAGGCGGTTATTTTCTGTGGCACTTTCCGTAGGCTCACGCCTCCCAGGCATTACCTGGCACTTCGCCCTATGGAGCCCGGACTTTCCTCCCCCCCCTAATTTTCATAGAGGGCAGCGACTGTCCAATCGACTCTCCGCCGCGCAGGTTAACGGCACGACGGCCTCAGGACAAGTATTAAAAGTACCCGACTGCCATCACCATCGGACGAAATGCCGCATTCAACCCGGAACTATTCGGCTTTCTGTTTATCCAGCGCCACTTGATACAGGACGTTCTTCCGCACGCCGGTAATTTCCGCCGCCAGAGCCGCGGCCCGCTTGAGGGGCATCTCCTTGAGAAGCAAGTCCAGCACGCGCATGGCCTCGCTGCCGACGGCATCCTCGCTTTCCGGCGCCGTCCAGCCCGCCACCAGCACCACGCACTCACCACGCTGTTGATTGCTGTCGCCTTCTACAAAGGCACGCAGCGCTTCCAGGGGCAGGCCCTTGAGGGTCTCGAAGGTTTTGGTCAGCTCACGCGCCAGCAACGCAAGACGCTCCCCGCCGAATACCAGCTCCATATCCTGCAGACATTCTAGGATTCGGTGCGGAGCTTCGTAAAAAATCAGGGTGCGCGGTTCTTCTTTCAACGCCTCAAGGCGCGCCCGACGCCCAACGGCCTTGGCCGGCAGGAAACCCTCGAAGATAAAACGATCGGACGGCAGACCAGCCGCCGATAAAGCCGCGATCAACGCGCACGCTCCCGGAACAGGCACTACATTGATACCTGCGGCCCGCGCTTGGCGGACTAGGTGATAGCCAGGGTCGGAGATCAGCGGCGTGCCGGCATCTGAGATCAACGCCACATCGTCGCCAGCCAGCAGGCGCACGATAAAACGGCTGCCCTCTTCGCGCTCGTTGTGTTCGTGACAGGCGGCCAGAGGAGTACTGATGCCAAAATGCTGCATCAGCCGCTGGGAGTGCCGAGTATCTTCCGCCGCGATCAATTTAACGTCGCGCAACACTTTCAATGCGCGAGCACTGATGTCGTCCAGGTTGCCAATGGGCGTCGCCACGACAAAAAGCGAGCCTGCAGTGGAATTCAGAGAACCTGGAGCAGTCAAAACGCACACCTCGATGGTTGGCAAAAAAATCCATTGTAGCGCGTAGAGGCTTTGAAAATATGCCATCGAAACCGATGCCGTTTCAGCCATCCATGACCAGCAGTCCACAAATAGCAACATTTGCACGACCTAAATCGACGGTTTCACGCCAGTAACATCGCGCCTGGGCCAGTGCTTGGGTACAATTCCACGCTAATTTGATCGGTATCAGGAACACTTACATGATCGCTTGCCTGCGGCTGCTCTCCGCCCTCTGCCTCGCTGCCTTACTGGCCGCCTGCGCCAGCTCGCCCTCGTCCAGCCTTGGCGACCTTCCTCGGACTCCGGACGCCAGTATCGAGCAATTGCTCGAACAGGCCGCCACCGCCAAGACGCCAGAAAAGGCGGCATTACTGCGCTTGAGCGCGGCGGACATGGCCTATCACCAGAACAATCCCGGCCGCTCGTCGCAGATTCTTGCCCAAGTGCCCCTGGACGCTCTCAAACCGGCTGCACAAGTATTCGCCAGCACCCTGGCCGCCGAACTGGCCATGATCCGCAACCAGCCTAAGGCCGCGTTGACCGCTCTGAGCCACCCGAGCCTGCAGAACCTCAAGGACTTGCCGGCCGAACAGCAAATTCGCACTGGCACCGTGCATGCCCGTGCTTATGAGGCAGACGGCCAGACTCTGGCCGCCGCCCGCGAACGGGTCGCCATGGCGCCATTGCTGACTGGCGACGCAGCCCACAGCAACCATGAAGCGATCTGGGTCCTGATTGCCGCCGTGCCGGCCGACCAACTGCAAGCCAGCGGCAACCCGGTGCTCGACGGCTGGATCACCCTGGCGCAGTCGGTCAAGGCCGCCGGCACCCTGGAACAACAGCAGGCCGCTATCGATACCTGGCGCGCGCAGAACCCGAACCATCCGGCAGCGCTGCAATTGCCGACCCCACTGATCAAGCTCAAGGAGCTGGCCAGCCAACCCCTGAACAAGATCGCCGTGCTGTTGCCACAGGACGGCCCGCTGGCTTCTGTCGGCAAGGCGTTGCGCGAAGGCTTCATGGCGGCTCACTACCAGGCCGAACAGGCCGGGCAGAAACCGCCAGTGATCGAGTTCTACGACAGTTCCCGCATCACCTCCATCGACGACTTCTACGCCAAGGCCCAGGCCGCCGGCGTGCAACTGGTGGTCGGTCCGCTGGAGAAGCCACTGGTCAAACAGCTCAGCGCGCGCCCTCAATTGCCGATCACCACCTTGGCGCTGAACTACAGCGAAACCGATCAAGCGCCACCGCAGTTGTTCCAGTTTGGCCTGGCCGCCGAAGACGAAGCCCGCGAAGTCTCGCGTCGTGCCCGTGCTGATGGCCTGCACCGCGCTGCAGCCATGGTGCCGCGTGGCGAATGGGGTGAGCGGGTCTACAAAGCCTTCCGTCAGGATTGGGAAGCTCATGGCGGTACGGTGATGGGTGTGGAATACGTCGACCAGCCGGTCGCCCTGGCCCAGCAAATTGCCGACCTGTTCCAACTGCGTAAAAGCGAAGGCCGCGCCAAGAGCCTGCAAAACGCCGTTGGTACCGACGTGGCGGCACAACCTTCGCGTCGCCAGGACATCGAGTTCATCTTCCTGGCCGTAACCCCGCAACTGGCCCAACAGATTAAACCGACCCTGAACTTCCAGTACGCCGGCGACGTGCCCGTGTATGCAACGTCCCACGTATTCAGCGCCAGCGGCGACAAGAACCAATACCTGGACATGACCAACGTAATGTTCTGTGAAACCCCTTGGCTGCTCAACACCACCGACCCGCTGCGCAATCAAGTTGCAGCACAATGGCCACAAGCCAATGGCAGCCTCGGCCGTCTCTACGCGATGGGTGTGGATGCCTATCGTCTGGCGCCACGCCTGGGCCAGCTCAAGGCGCTCCCGGACACTCGGATTGACGGTCTCTCGGGCAACCTGGGAATCAGCGGCAACCAACGCGTAGATCGCCAGATGCCCTGGGCGAAGTTCGTCGGTGGTCAGATCCAGCGTCTGCCGGACACCCCGCGCTGATGCCCGAGCGGTCCCGTGCGCAAAGCGGCAAGGATGCCGAACTTCAAGCTCTGAACTACCTGCAACAACAGGGTCTGCGCCTTTTGGCGCAGAACTGGTTATGTAAACGCGGCGAGCTTGATCTGGTCATGCTTGACGGCGATACAGTAGTATTCGTCGAAGTCCGCTACAGAAAACACGCACAATGGGGTGGCGCGCTCGCCAGTATCGACGGGCGCAAGCGTCAGAAGCTAATACTCGCCGCGCAGTTTTTCCTGCAAGAAGAGCATCGCTGGGCCGACGCCCCCTGCCGTTTCGATGTGGTTGCCATAGAAAGCACACCGTCGGGTACCGCTGATCTGAACTGGCTCCCGAACGCCTTCGACAGCTGATTCGCCGGACATCTTCACCACACACTTTTGCTCTTTGCTTTGCGGGCTGCACATTCCTGTGCCAAACAGCCGCGCTACTTAAGGTCACACAGATGGACATGCAATCCCGAATTCGCCAGCTTTTCCAGGCCAGCATCGACACCAAGCAACAGGCGATGGACGTACTTGCACCGCACATCGAGCAAGCCAGTCAGGTCATGGTCAATGCCTTGCTCAACGAAGGCAAAATGCTTTCGTGCGGCAATGGCGGTTCGGCCGGCGACGCCCAGCACTTTTCCTCCGAGCTGCTCAACCGCTTCGAGCGCGAGCGGCCGAGCCTGCCGGCCATCGCCCTGACCACCGACTCGTCGACGATTACCTCGATCGCCAACGATTACAGCTACAACGAAATCTTCTCCAAGCAGATCCGCGCCCTGGGCCAACCGGGCGATGTGCTGCTGGCGATTTCCACCAGTGGCAACTCGGCGAATATTATTCAAGCGATCCAGGCCGCACATGATCGCGAAATGATTGTCGTAGCATTGACCGGACGCGATGGCGGCGGCATGGCCTCGTTGCTGCTGCCTGAAGATGTGGAGATCCGCGTTCCGGCCAATGTCACCGCACGTATCCAGGAAGTCCACCTGCTGGCGATCCACTGCCTGTGCGATCTGATCGACAGCCAACTGTTCGGGAGTGAAGAATGACCGTTAACCGCCTCAGCCTTTTGGCCATCACGCTGTGCCTCGCCATCAGCGGCTGCAGCACGGCAATCACCGCGACACGTGACACCCCCATCCAGGACGACAAGGGCACGCGCACCTTCGGCAGCAAGATCGACGATTCACTGATCGAAACCAAGGTCGAGGTCAACGTCGCCAAGGCCGCGCCGGACCTCGGCAATGGCGCCTCGCGCATCGTCGTCACCAGCTTTAATGGCGTGGTGCTGCTGGCTGGCCAGACACCTCGCGCCGACCTCAAGGCTCAGGCCGAACAAGCCGCCGCGGCCGTGCAGCGCGTGAAGAAGGTTCACAACGAATTGCAGGTGATGGACCCGATCACCCTGCTGGCGATTAGCAACGACGCGCTGCTGACGACCAAAATCAAGGCCCAGATGCTGACGGACAACGCCATCCCAGGCTCGCGCATCAAGGTTGTCACCGATAACGGCATCGTCTACCTGATGGGCTTGCTGACCCAGGCGGAAGCCACTCGCGCTGCCAACCTGGTGCAAGGCGTGTCCGGCGTACAGAAGATTGTGAAAGTGTTCGAGTACATCGACTGAAGTAAATGCCACCCACTAAAAAGGGCGCCGTGCATGGATTGCACGGCGCCCTTTTTTAATGCCTGCTGTTTATTGGTACTGCTGGTATGGATTGCCCTGGAACTGATTATTCTGCTGAGGAGCCTGCTGGCCCGGCTGACCGTATTGCTGGCCAGGGATCGGACCGAGGTTGACCTCCACGCGACGGTTCTGGGCACGGCCATTGACGTCGGCGTTACTGGCTATCGGGTTATCCGGGCCGGCACCGCGTGCGCTCAGGTTGGCCGGACTCACGCCTTGGGAGGTCAGGTAATTGGCCACGCTCTGAGCACGGCGTTGGGACAGGTCCATGTTCAGTTGGCGGCTGCCGGTGCTGTCGGTATAGCCCACAATCTGGATGGTGTTCTGATTGAACTGTTTGAGCGAGTTGGCCAGGTTGTTCAGCGGCTGGTAAAAACTGCTGGAGATCGCGTCGGAGTTAGTCGCGAAGGTGATGTTACCCGGCATGATCAATTTGATCTGATCACCCTGTCGCTGCACCTCAACCCCAGTATTGGCCATGCTTTCGCGCAGTTTCTTTTCCTGCTGGTCGGCGTAATAGCCATACCCGGCGGCGCCTGCACCTGCCACTACCGCGCCGATCAGCGCACCCTTGCCACGGTTGTTGTGGTCGATGGCAGCGCCCGCCAATGCCCCGGCCAGGGCACCCAGACCGCCGTATTTGGCGGTCTTGCTCATACCGCCGGATTCATTATTCGCCTGTCCCTGGCTGCTGCCGTCATAAGGATTAGGGGAAGCGCAGCCGGACAACAAGGCTACGGCGGTAGCGACAACAAGCAGACGACGCGGAGTGAACATGAAAGAAGCTCCTACTTTTGCATTCTGTGGTGCAAAGGACATTGGCAATGGACCTGTGCCGAGTTTGGAACGCGACAAACGGCAAAAATTCCATGACCGTTGCCGCGGCTGTAACAAAACATTGGTCACATTTGCCGCTATCAAAACCCTAGCAGACGCCTCCTGAATAGAACCTGCGTTTTCGCTGTAACGGTGCGCTCACTTACATCAGGCGCGAACAAACGGATTCTCGCGCATCTCATCCCCCAGCCGCGTGTCCGGCCCATGGCCGGTCACCACGGTGGCGCCCTCATCCAGGGTGTACAGGCGCTGCTTGATCGACCGCACGATGGTCGCCTGGTCGCCGCCCCAGAGGTCCGTGCGCCCCACGCCGCGCCGGAACAAAGTGTCCCCGGCAATCAGCAATTTGGCATCGGCGAACCAGAAACTCATCGAGCCCGGCGTATGCCCTGGGGTGTGCAAGGCCACACCGCAGGCGCAGGCCAGTTCTTCGTCATCGGCCAGCCAGCGGTCGGGCGACGGCACCGGGGTGTAGGGCACACCAAACATCTGACATTGCATCTCCAGGTTGTCCCACAAGAATTGGTCCTCCTTGTGCAGATGCAGGGTGGCACCGGTCTTCTCTTTCAATTGACCCGAAGCGAGGAAGTGATCGAGATGGGCGTGGGTATGAATGATGCTCACCACTTTCAGCCCCAGCGCATCGAGGCGCGCCAGGATCAGCTCATGATTGCCGCCGGGGTCGACCACGATGGCTTTTTTAGTGACGGGGTCGCCGATGATTGTGCAGTTGCACTGCAACGGGCCGACGGGGAAGGTTTCGCGGATGAGCGTGGGCGATGTGTTGTCCATGGGCAGTCTTCCAGTGCAAATCAATCAGTGTCTCAGGCGGGTAGCGCCGCAACAATCGCCCTATTAAAACAGACTGGAACGCTTCGCAGACCACTCCAAGTAAGCTCGCTTGATACCTAACCAATCAAGCGCAATTCCTGCGCCCGCGCCACCGCCTGGGTACGCCGCTCGACGCCCAATTTGCTATTGATATGGCTCGCATGGGTTTTGACCGTGTGCAGTGAAATGAACAGCCGGTTGCTGATGTCTTGGTTGGAACAGCCTTCGGCGATCAGCTGCAGGACCGCCAACTCACGCGCACTGAGAGCTTCATGGGCTGGCGCAGGCTGCACCGTCACTGACTTGGGCAGCAAGGCCAGCAAGCTTTGACTCAGCAAGCCATGAGGGTCCTGGGCCAGTTGTTCGCGCATCCAATCCGGGTGGGCGTCCAGCAGACGCTGAAAAGGTTGCAGCGCGCCGCCCGCTCCCGCCTCCAGTGCCCGAGCCAGAATCGGACGCGCCTTGGTTTCCTGGCCTCCCTCAAGCAGCAACTGTGTCTGTTGAGTCAAGGCCATCAGGGCGATCATCTGGCGACCGCTGTCGTGGGCTTGCTGAGCCAGTTCTTCCAAGCGCTGCAAAGCCGCGCCGCGCTGATGGCGTGTGGCGTCGAGGGCCGCTTGTTGCAGGCCGATATGCTGCGGCAGGTGCGGGTGGAATTCCGGCGCGGCGGCGGCGTGCTCGCCGTTGTAGGTTTGCTCCAACCGTGCCAGCCAGGCTTCTGCCAGATCGGTGCGGCCCTGGGCCAGCCACAATTCGCACTTGATCAGAGTGATCATGGCCAGGTAGTAGATCGGCGGCACGTCCCAGATATGCATCAAGCGTTCGGCTTCGGCGAGTTCGGCGAACGCCAAAGGGAACTCACCGCGCCGCCCTTCGAAACTGGCGATCACGCAATGCCCGATCAACACACTGATATCGCGACAGGCACGGGCTTCAGCCAGTCCAGCGCGCAGGCGAACCATGCCGGCTTCGGGCTGAAACCGCACCAGCAGCAAGTAACCTTCATACAGCGAGAGGCGAGCCCGTACCGCATACAGCCGTTGAGGCGCCAGACCGTGCAGGCGCTGCAGGCCCTGGCGCACTTCGTCGAGGGAACGCAGAATTTCGCCCCGCGCTTGCAGGACCCGCGCGCGATCATAGTGGGCCAAGGCCTCGAACAGCGGGTTGCCGACGCGCTGCGCCAGCTCCAGCGACTCGCGATTCAAACCGCGGGCACGCCATAAATCGGCGTCAGCAATCGCCAGATTGGACAGGGTCGACAGGCACATCAGTCGCTGGCCGTAACGGCGCTGCGGCAAGCTGTCCAAGGCCTCGCTGCAATAGCGCTGGGTACGCTCGCGATCGCCGCGACCACGAGCAATGATGCCGCTGAGCGCCAGCCACTGCGCCAGCATGGATTTTTGCGCAGTGGCCGAGGGTGCCGGCAGAAACCGACTGAGATAGCTGGACAATTCTTCTGCCGCATCCAACTGACAGGCCAGCCCCAATGCCCAGCTGTAGAGCACGATCAAGCGGGGAGTGCTGATCAGCAAGCTATCGGGCAAGTCCATTTTCCAACGCAGCAACATACCGACATTCTGCTCGGCCAGCAGTTGTTCTTCGGACAGGTTTTGCACCAGGTTCGCCGCCACATCCAGATGGCCGGCGCGCAACGCCTGTTCCACCGCCTCGTCGATCAAACCCTGGGCGTTGAACCAACGACAGGCGCGCAGGTGCAGGCTGGCGGCCGGCAGCACGGGGCTGCTTTCGCGCCGGCTGCGCAGCAGGTCGGAGAACAAATGGTGATAACGGAACCAAACGCCCTGCTCGTCCAGCGGCACCAGAAACACTTGGTGAGATTGCAGGTAACGCAGGATCTCCGCGCTGTCATGGGCTTCGCGCACGGCGTCGCACAGGTCACTGCAAAAGCGCTCCTGGGGCGCGGTGTCGAACAGAAACGCCTGCACCTCGGCCGGTAGGCAATCGATCACCTCTTCCAGCAGGTAATCACGGATCAACCCTTCGCCACCGTGCAGGCTCTGGGGCAAGGCACTCTCGTTGCCGGCTTCGGAGGCCGCCAGCAACCAGAAACGCAAACCGGCCACCCAGCCTTCGCTACGACGGATCAAGTTATCGAGGGCTTCGCCGCGCAATGAGTTGCTATGGCGATCCAGCACCGCCAGGGATTCGGCATGGGTCAGGCGCAGGTCGTGCTCGTTCAGTTCCAGCAAATGCCGCGACAGCCGCAGGCGCGCCAGATGCCAGTCCGGGCGCTGGCGGCTAGTCACCAGCACTACCAGGCCATCGGGCAAGTGGTTAAGGAAAAATTGCAAACAACGATCCAGCACCGGCCCCTGGGCCAAGTGATAGTCGTCCAGCACCAGTAACAGCGGCGCGCGGGCGGACAGGTGTTGGGCCAACTCATCGAGCAGGCCGTCGAGCCACTCCTCAAAGGCAAAAGGCTGGTGACGCTGACGCATTTTCAGCAGGCCTAGGGACTGGGCGCCGAGTGAAGAGAAATACTGTTGCAGGCCTTCGAGCAGGCGCTCGAGGAAACGACCGGGGTCGCTGTCCCGCGGGCTCAAGCCCAGCCACAGGCTTTGCCAATGCGCCGGCAGGCTTTGACAGAACTCAATCGCAAGGGAGCTCTTACCGAACCCTGCCGGCGCACTGACCAGCAACAACCGCCCCTGCAATCCGGCACTCAGCCGTTCACACAGGCGCGGTCGCAGCACATAGCCGTCAGGCAGTGGCGGCCGGTAAAAGCGAGCTTCCAGTGACGGGATCACCGCACTGGCAGGCCCTTGGATTCGGGACAGATCAGTCATCGCCGGGCTCTTATTGAAGGCTATTGTCGGCATTGCAGATGTCCGCAGACTAGCGGTAAAAGCCGCCGCTTTGTAGATCTTTGCAACAATTGCCTGAAAAAGAACTGCGACAAAAAATATCGCGATAGGCAAAAAGCGGGAGGGAGCTTGCTCCCGATAACGCGGTAACAGTCAACGTAAATGCCGACTGTTATCCCGCTATCGGGGGCAAGCCCCCTCCCACCCTTTGATCGAGCTTTGCCAAATTATCATTCAATCTGGAATGCATCCCATGTGGGAGGGGGCCAGCCCCTCACACATTGGGTCGTGCAACCTAGCGCACACCATCCTGACGCAGGGCTGCCGGGGTGAATTCGCTAGTGGAGGCGGTGAAGCCGAAATCGTAGGCCTGTTTCTCTTCGTTCTTCATGCCCAGCGCCAGGTAGCGGCCGGATTGCAGGTCGTAGAGGGTTTCCAGGGCGTACCACGGCACTTGCTTGTCGTAGTAGTTCTCGGCATGAGCCTCGGCGACACGCCACAGTTGGCCACGGCCGTCGTAGTGGTCGATCACCGCCGCTTGCCAGGTGTCTTCGTCGATGTAGAAGTCACGCTTGGCGTAAATGTGGCGCTGGCCTTCCTTCAAGGTGGCGACCACATGCCAGACGCGGCGCAGCTCGTAACGCGCCAGGTCCTGGTTAATGTGACCGGCCTTGATGATGTCGGCGTACTTGAGCTTAGGGTCGTCGATCTTGTAGCTGTTGGAGGCAATGTAGATTTCTTTCTTGCCCTCCAGCTTCCAGTCGTAGCGATCCGGCGCGCCGTTGTACATGTCGAGGTTGTCGGAGGTACGCAGACCGTCGGCAGCGGTGCCCGGGCCGTCATAGGACACTTGCGGCGCCCGGCGCACACGGCGCTGGCCGGCGTTGTAGACCCATGCCGAACGCGGCTCCTTCACCTGGTCCAGGGTTTCGTGCACCAGCAGCACACCACCGGCCAGGCGTGCCGGCGCGGTCACTTGCTGCTTGAAGTAGAACAGTACGTTGCCCGGGTTCTTCGGATCGAAGTCCTTCATTTTGTCGCGGAACACGAACTGGTCGCGGAAGTACACCAGGCTGTAGGAACCGTTGGTTTGCGGGGTAGCCTGGGTAACCAGACGCGTCACGCTGCCGCCGCGATAGCGGGTGATGTGGTTCCAGATCACCTCAACGCCGCTTTTCGGAATCGGGAATGGCACCGCGGTTTCGAAGTTCTCCAGGCCGTTGCCACCGGACACCAGGTTGGTGGTGGTGGCGTTCTTCTTGATCGAGGCAAACACCTCGGCCGGCACGGTAGCGCCGCGATGGGTCGGGTAGACCGGCATCTTGAAGGTTTCCGGGTAGCGCTTGAACATCGCGTACTGCCCCGGCGCCAGTTTGTCTTTGTACTGCTCGACATTGGCTGCGGTGATGGTGAACTGCGGTTGCTCACTGGCGTACGGGTTGGCAAGGAAACCACGGGCATCCACAGCGCCGGCGTTGGTCGGCATCGGCGACCATTTCGGGATAGTGCCGGCAGCGTTACCGGCCATCTCGGCACCCATCGGCGTCAGGGTGGTACCCAGCTTGGCAGCTTCATCTGCCGAGACCGCCGCCATAACGTTGCTCGCCAGGATCGACAGCCCCAGCACACCTACGTGCAACAGACTTTTAGTTATTTTCATATTCCGGTCTTCCTGAAATTCAGTGTGCTTAGAAGTTCGCGCCGACGCTCAGGGCGACAAAATCACGGTCATCCACGGTGCTGAACTTGCCGCCGAAGAAGTTGGTGTAGGCCAGGCTTGCGGTGTAGGTGTTCTGGTATTCGGCATCCAGCCCCAGGCTGACCGCTTTGCGACCTTCCTCGAAGTTACCGCCAGGGCCTGGCGAGTAGCCCTTCACGTCGTGGGACCACGCCACGTTAGGCTTGAGGTTCACACCGGCGAACACATCCGGGTATTCCCAGATGGCGCGAGCGCGATAGCCCCAGGAGGTGGCGGTGGTGAAGCCATCGTTGTTGCAATTGGTGTTCAAGCCTGAGGCATTGGGCAAGCCAGCGCCATTGGCGGTGGACAGGTTAAGCCTGTCGCAGAAGCCACCTGGCAAGGTGCCAGGGCCGAATACCGGGTCACGGCCATAACGGGCTTGGGACTTGCTTTCCAGGCCGCCCACATGGGTCACACCGATTTCACCGACGGTGGTCAAGCGACTCGCGCCCATCACTTGGTCGAAGAAGTGCGTGAAGGTGGTCTGGAACTGGGTCACTTCCTTGCGGTTGTAACCGTGCAGGTCCTGACCAGGGGTGCCTTTGAGTACGGAGGCGTTGCCAAAGCCTGGGATCGGCGTCACGCCGGCGAAGAGGATATCGGTGGTGCTCAACTGCACCGGTGCGTTGGGACGGTAGCTCAGTTCACCACTCCATGCGGTGCCTGTCGGCAACGTGGTGGAGAAGCTCAAACCGTAGAGGCGGATATCTTCCGGGTACTCAACAAAGTAATTGGAGTTACCGGCAACGACCAGTGGACGCAAGGCGCCAAGCGGCCCCAGCGGACGGGTGTAGGCCGACGACGGCGCACCCTGTGCACTGAAAATCGGCGCACGGCTGTGGTAGTTCATGAAGTACGCGCCGAACTCGGTATCCAGCGGTTCGAAGTTGTAGTGCATCGCCACGCCGAACTGTCCGCTGTCGCGAGCATCACGGTCGGGGCCACGACGGACCAGTACGCCTTCGTTGTTAACGTCCACACCCAAGGCAGTCAAGGTCGGCAAGGCTGCGCCCGGGATGGTCGAACGCTTGTTCAGCACCCGCAGGTTATTGCTGCAGCCATCGGAAATCACATCCGGCTGCGAGAAGAACGTGCCGCAGTTATCAGTAACGGTCTGGTCCCATTCCAGCTGGTAAAACGCTTCGGCCGAGAGGTTATCGGTCAGGGTTTGCGATACGTAGAACATGTTGACCGGAATCAAGCCTTCCTTGATCTCGGCACCCGGACGACGGAACGCAGACACATCGATCGGGTTGATAGAGTTGATGCCGCCGCCGATAAAGGTGCTTTCGCCCCAGCTCACTACCTGCTTACCGAAGCGCACGCTGCCCGGCTGATCGGCAATCGCATAGTTGTGATAAACGAAGGCGTCGAGAATCTGCCCGCCGGAAGACTTGGCCCCTTCCTTGCGATTGTTGTCGCTGATGTCCTTGAACTCACGGCTTTCATCCTTGAGTTCGAAGTCGTACCAGTATTTGCCCCGCACGAATACGCCGGTGTCGCCGTACTTCAGCTCCAGGTCGTGGATACCCTTGAAGATCTTGGAGAAGGTCTCGCCGCGCTTGAAGTTCAGGTGGCCGTCATCGGACGTCTGGGACAAGCCCCGACCGCCGTTGTTGGCGCCGATCAAGTCCTGGTTGGGCTTGGCTGTCGACCAACTCGCCCCCACGGAAAGCGACGAGTCAAAATTCCCTTCGATTTCACCGATATTGAAGCTGACGCCGAATGCGGGCCCGGCGAGCGTAGAGGCGAGGCTGACGGCCAGAGGCAATTTTGCCCGGCGCCAGAACTGGTTTACTGAGGTCATCGACGCTACTCCATGTGCATTATTGTTATGGCAGTGAGTTCTAGATGATGCGTGTAACAGCCGGAATACAACGATTCCAATGCTGCCTGGCAACTGAACCTCCATGGCCCGAAGCGGTGCATCCTTGAAAAACTCTGAGTGGGACTATAGCCAGCAGGGGGTAGGGCTTGATCCCTCTAAAGTGTGATTTGCATCACCGAGCCGTCTGCCACAGTCCTTTCGCCATGTCGGCGGGGGCCGACGCGGGAAGGATGGCTGAAAATCGGCAAATCACAAGTGAAGGCGCGAGATAGAGCATCGCCGTGCCACAAGGGCACGGCAAATCAGCTCAGAGGGTGGACAGGAACGTGCTGTTATTGGCCTGCCATTCAATGATGTCAATGCGGATACGTTTCTTGTCGAGCTTACCGACACTGGTCTTGGGAATTTCCGTAACAACGGCGATCTGACTCGGAATCGCCCACTTGCTCAAATGGCCCAATTCCACGAACGGTTTGAGGTGTTCCTTCAGCTCGCGGGCGCCAATTGCATGGCCGTCGCGCACCACCACCAAGGCAAACGGGCGCTCGCCCCACTGCGGGTCGGCGACGCCTACCACCGCTACTTCGCGTACCGCCGGGTGACGGCTGACCAGGTCTTCGAGGGCCAGGGACGAGACCCACTCACCGCCGGTCTTGATCACATCCTTGATGCGGTCGCGGATATCGATCACACCAAAGGCGTCCAGCGTGGCCACATCCCCGGTGTGCATCCAGCCGCCCGCCCACAACTCGGCGCCCTTCTGCGGCTCTTTGAAATATCCCTCGGTCAGCCAGGGCGCGCGCAGCACAAGTTCGCCCTGGGATTCGCCATCGGCCGGCAGGAAACGACCCTCGGCGTCGATGATCGCCGCCTCCACCAACGGCCCCGGCACGCCAGCCTTGATGCGGTAGGTAATGCGCTCGTCTTCGCTGCCGGCCAGCAGTTCTTCGTTGAGATGCGCACAGGACACCAGCGGTCCGGTCTCGGACATGCCGTACGCAGCGGTGAGTTGAATCCCACGGGCCTTGGAAGCTTCATACAGCGAACGATTCAGCGCACTGCCACCGATGACGATTTTCCAACCGGCAAAATCCACCCCCTGAGCGGCCTTGGCGTTGAGCACCATCTGCAGGATGGTCGGCACGCAATGGGAGAACGTGACCTTTTCCTTGCGCCACAGCTCCACCAGCAATTCCGGGTCGTAGCGGCCAGGGTAGACCTGCTTGAGACCGAGCATGGTAGCCACATACGGCAAGCCCCAGGCATGCACGTGAAACATCGGCGTGATCGGCATGTACACGTCGTTGGTGCCCAGCAATCGTACGCTGTCGACGCTGCCCATGATGGTCGCCACGCCAATGGTGTGCAGCACCAGTTGGCGATGGGTGAAGTACACGCCCTTGGGGTTACCGGTGGTGCCAGTGGTGTAGAACGTGGTGGCGACCGAGTGCTCGTCGAAATCCTGGAAGTCGTACTGAGGGCTGGCGGCGGCCAGCAGGGTTTCATACTCGCCCACCAGGTCAGGCAGATCGGAGGTTTTGGCTTCGCCGTCGGTGAGCAGCAGGGTCTTGTCCACGGTGGTGAGCTGCCCGGCGATGGCTTGATAGAGCCCGACAAACTCACTGTTGACCAGCACGAAGCGGTCTTCGGCGTGGTTCATGGTGTACAAGATCTGTTCCGGCGACAGGCGCACGTTGATGGTGTGGATCACCGCGCCGATCATCGGGATGGCGAACATGCATTCCAGATAGCGATGGCTGTCCCAATCCATCACCGCCACCGTGTCACCGGCCTTCACACCGGCCTCGGTCAACACATTGGCCAGGCGCGCGACGCGTTCGATCAAGGTGGGGTAGGTGTAACGCAATTTGTCACGGTAGACGATTTCCCGGGTCTTCTCGTAACGGGTGCCGGACATCAGCAGGCGCTTGATCAACAGTGGGTATTGGTACGCACCTTCGGCGGGTGGGATAACACGGGTCTGCAACATACGAATCCCTTTTATGACTGCACGGTCTTGGCTTGAAGACCTGCACTGTAGAGACGTTATGTGTGCGCTAAATCAGCCAAAGGAATGATTTGCAGACCTCAGCAAATGCTAGCTTTGCGCCAGCATTTGCACCGATTACTGGTCATGCGCACCGGGTGGGCCAATGTTATTTCATGCTGGTAAACGCCAGCTTCACACCTATGGCAATCAATACCGCGCCCATGGTCCGGTCGAACCAATGCCCCATCCGCGCAAACCCGGCGCGCACGCGTTGCTGGCTGAACAGCATCGCCACCAGGCAGAACCACAGCGCCGTCGCCACCGCCAGGTACACGCCGTAACCGGCCTGGACCGCCAGCGGCGTGTGTGGATTGATCACCACGGTGAACAACGAGAGGAAGAACAATGTGGCCTTGGGGTTCAAGCCATTGGTCACGAAACCGGCGGTGAAGGCGCCGCGCGGGGTGCGTTCACCGGCTTCGCGGTGCAGCTCTCCCTCGGCGGCGGGTTTGGCCGGCTGGGCGCGCAGGGCTTTAAAGCCGATGTACAGCAAGTAAGCAGCCGCGGCCCACTTGAGGGCGTTGAACAGCACGATGGACTGGGACACGATCAGCCCGATACCCAGCAACGAATAGCCCACATGCAGGAAAATCGCCGAACCCACGCCCAGCGCGGTCCAGGTGCCGGCGCGGCGGCCGTGGGTCACGCTCTCACGCACCACCACGGCGAAGTCCGGTCCAGGACTGGCCACCGCCAACAAGTGAATCAAGGCTACGGTCAAAAACTCGGCGAGGTACATGCTCACTCCATTAAGTAACTGATTATTTCATCTGATAGGCTCGGCAGATTACGCCTTCGAACTCTGTCGCAAAAGGTACAGTTGATGACTGACAATCGCCGCGCCGTCTTCCTTGATCACCCTTCCCTGGACTTGGGGGACCTCGACCTCAGCGAATTGCGAGACAGCTTCACAGAGTTGCAGCTGTTTTCGGACACGACGCCGCAAAATGTATTGGAACGCCTGCAAGGTGCCCAAGTGGCCATCAGCAACAAGATCGTGCTCAACGCACAAACCCTGGCGGCTTGCCCCGATCTCAGATTGATCCTGGTGTCGGCCACCGGTACCAACAACATTGATCTGGCCGCCGCCCGCACCCAGGGCATCACAGTGAGCAACTGCCAGGGCTACGGCACGCCATCGGTGGCGCAGCACACGATTATGCTGCTGCTCAACCTGGCGACGCGGCTGAAGGACTATCAGCAGGATGTAGCCGCCGGCAAATGGCAACAGGCCAAGCAATTCTGCCTGCTGGATCATCCGATCATCGAATTGGAGGGCAAAACCCTCGGTCTGCTTGGCCACGGTGAATTGGGCAGCGCCGTGGCGCGTCTGGCCGAAGCCTTTGGCATGCGCGTGGTGCTGGGCGCGATTCCGGGGCGCCCTGCCCGGGCCGACCGCGTGCCGTTGGATGAACTGCTGCCCCAGGTCGACGCGCTGACCTTGCACTGCCCGCTCAACGAGCACACCCGCCATTTGATCGGCGCCCGCGAACTGGCGCTGCTCAAGCCCGGCGCGCTGGTGGTCAACACCGCGCGCGGCGGCTTGATCGACGAGCAAGCCCTGGCCCATGGGTTGCGCAGCGGCCATCTGGGCGGCGCGGCTACCGACGTGTTGAGCGTGGAGCCGCCGGTCGACGGTAATCCGCTGCTGGCCGATGATATTCCGCGCTTGATCGTCACCCCACACAATGCCTGGGGCAGCCGCGAAGCGCGCCAGCGTATCGTCGGTCAACTGGTGGAAAACGCCCGTGGCTTTTTCAGCGGCACCCCGCTGCGGGTTGTGAGTTGATAAACTGCGCCCCTTTTCAAGGAGCAGACCATGGATCCGCGCAGTGAAGTACTGCTTCGCCAGGCCGAACTTTTTCAAGGCAACCTGCTATTGGTGGGGTTGCCCGCCGACGACTTGCTGGGGCGCCTGCCCAATGCCCACGGCTGGTGCTGGCATGCCGGCGACCAGGCGGCGCTCGACGCCCGTTTCCCCGAGCGCAGCCAGTTCGGCGTCAGCGTGCCGGAGCGTGCGTTCGACGCGGCGGTAATCTTTCTGCCCAAGTCCAAGGACCTGACCGACTACCTGCTCAAGGCTGTGGCCGCACGCCTTCCCGGTGCCGAGCTGTTCCTGGTGGGCGAGAAAAAAGCCGGTATCGAAAGCGCCGCCAAGCAAATGACCCCCTTGGGCAAACCACGCAAGCTCGACAACGCGCGGCATTGCCAGCTGTGGCAAGTCACCGTAGCCAATGCCCCGCAGGCGGTGGCGTTGGAGAGCCTGGCACAGACGTTCGACGTACCGCTGGCCGAAGGGCCGTTGAAGGTGGTGAGCCTGCCGGGCGTGTTCAGCCACGGCCGCCTGGATCGCGGCACCGAGTTGTTGCTGGCGCATCTGGATAAACTGCCGAGCGGTCATCTGCTGGACTTTGGCTGTGGGGCTGGCGTATTGGGAGCCGCAATCAAACGTCGCTACCCGCATAACACCGTCACTTTGCTCGACGTGGACGCCTTCGCCGCCGCCAGTAGCCGCCTGACCCTGGCCGCCAACGGCCTGGAAGCCGAGGTGCTGACCGGTGATGGCATCGACGCCGCGCCGATGGGGTTGAATGCGATTCTGAGCAATCCACCTTTCCATGTTGGCGTGCACACAGACTATTTCGCCACCGAGAACTTGCTGCGAAAAGCGGCCAAACATCTGGCAAAAGGCGGCGAACTGCGCTTGGTGGCCAACAGTTTCCTGAAGTACCAGCCGCTGATCGAAGAGCATCTGGGCGCGTGTGCGATCAAGGCTGAAGGCAACGGTTTTCGTATCTACCGCGCCAAGCGCGGCTGATCGAGGTTTAGCAAAGAACGCTTGCCGAATGGAATTTGCCTAGGCAGAATCCGCTCCGTCCTAGGGGAGTAGTCTCCCACGAGCACCATGCTCGTCCGGCATACGTCAACATACTTGGTCAGCAGACCATGGCGTATGCGACCCAGGAGTCCGCACAGACGGACCGGGGTTTGACAAGACCTATGACACGCACACCTTACCCGGGGCGGGAAGGCTGTACGTGTCATAGCCGTGTCGACCCGCCCCTGGAAACCTACCTGATGCTGGATTCATTGCTCGTTCCCACCGCAATCGTTGCCTTGGCCGAAATCGGCGACAAGACGCAACTGCTCGCCCTCATCCTGGCCGCCCGCTTTCGCAAACCCTGGCCGATCATCGCCGGTATCGTCGCCGCCACCCTGGCCAACCACGCCGCCGCCGGTGCCGTGGGCGCCTGGTTCGGCAGTTTCTTCTCGGATGCGGTGCTGCACTGGATCCTCGCGGCCAGCTTCTGCGCCACCGCGCTGTGGACCTTGGTGCCGGACAAACTCGACGATGACGAAGCCAGCACCACGCGCAAGTTCGGGCCTTTCCTGACCACGCTGATTGCGTTTTTCCTCGCGGAAATCGGTGACAAGACGCAGATCGCCACGGTGATGCTCGCCGCGCAATATCCGGAACTGTGGCTGGTGATCATCGGTACCACCCTGGGCATGCTGATTGCCAACGTGCCGGTGGTATTGGCGGGGAATTTCGCCGCAGAGAAACTGCCGCTGACGTTGATTCGCCGCCTGGCCGCCTCAGCGTTTTTCATCCTGGCGATCGTGGCGGTGTACAAAGCCATGCAGAGCAGTGGCTGGATCTAAGAGTCTCAGCCTGCAAACCCAATTCAATGTGGGAGGGGGCAAACCCTCTCCCACCATTGGATCGTCACAGGGTCAAGATTTTTTGGCCTGCTGATAGAGCGGCATGACCTTTGGAATGGCCGCCTGCAGCGAGGCGATGCGGCTGTCAGACGCCGGGTGCGTGCTCATGAACTCCGGCGGCGCGCCCTCGGACGCCTTGGCCATCTTGTTCCACAGCGTGATCGCGGCGTTCGGGTTGTAGCCGGCCCGGGCAGACAGTTCCAGGCCGATCAGGTCCGCTTCGTTTTCATTGCTGCGACTGTTGGGCAAGGTCATGCCGTAGTTGGCTACGGTGTCGGCCAGCGCCAGGCTGTCCTGACCCAGGCCAAACAACGCGCCGGCGCCCTGCTTGGCCATTTCGATGCCGTAAGCCTTGGACATGGCTTCGCGACCATGCTCACGCAGGGCATGGGCGATCTCATGGCCCATTACCGCGGCCAATTCGTCATCGGTGAGCTTGAGGTTGTCGATCAGCGCGCTGTACACGAAGATCTTGCCGCCAGGCCCGCAGTTGGCGTTCATCTCATCGCTTTTGATCAGGTTCACTTCCCAGTTCCACTGCGCCGCATCCGCACGGAAGGTCGGTGCCTGGGCGATCAGACGCTTGGCGATGGCCTGCACCCGCTTGGCGTTGGCACTGGTTTTATCCACCAAGCCTTTGCCGCTGGCCTCACCCAGGGTCTGCTGGTAGGACTGGGCATACATCTGGTCGACTTCCTGGCTCGACAGCATGCTGAACATGTACTGCTTGCGCTCTACCCCAACGGCGCCGCCGCTGGTGGTGTTGACCGATTGACACCCGGCCAGCAGGACCGCTGCCGCCAATACACTTACCGCCAGTGATTTCTTCATCAATACACTCTCCCTGAAAAGACGCCCTGAAAACATGGCGCGTATCGTAGGCGTTCGACTGTATCGACGCCAGATACACCAGACGTGTAACCGCTGAATTTCGGATACATCTCACACCTCCCGCTGCGGCGACGGCTGTCCCATTTGCGACAAGCGGCCGGCTTTTGACCGCCCACCGCTCATGACCTGCCCGTCTCCAGCCGATACATCAGGCAGCCCATCTCTCCTGCGCGTGGAGCGTTCATGAAATTCAAGTCGATTCAGTTTTCCGTCGCCGCATTGGCCGGGGCCATTGTGCTGACCGTGGTCGCGGTGCTGGTGCTCTACGCGGTGTTCGCCAGCGCGCGCACCCAAGAGATGGTCCAGCAACGCACTCAGGCGCAGTTCGAGCAGATCATCGAGCAGCGCCTGACGTCCCTGGCGCAAACCCAGGCCACCCAGATCCAGCGTGAGCTGGAGGCGCCGCTGGTGACCGCCAAAGGTTTGGCCACCGCCAACGCCCTGATTGCCATGAAGGACGCCAAGGGCGAGCCCGCGCTGCAGATCGGCCGTGAGCAATTGATCAATCTGCTGCGTGAAAGTGTGGTGCGCAACCCGAAAATCCTCGGTGCCTACATCGGCTGGGAACCCAACGCAATCGATCATAACGACGCCGCCTACGTGAACAGCCCCATCGTCGGCATGGGCGCCGACGGCCGCTTTATCCCGTGGTGGTATCGCAACGCGGACGGCAGCCTGGGCCTGGATAAGCTCGCCGACGTGGCCGACCAGAAAATGCTCTCCACCGGCGTACGCGCCAGCGAGTACTACCTGTGCTCCAAGGAAAACCAGAAGCCCTGCGCCATCGACCCCGCCCCGTATAAAGTCGGCGACGTCATGGTGATGCTGGCCTCGTTCATCGAGCCGATCATGGTCGATGGCAAGTTCCAGGGCATTGTGGGGGCCGATCTGTCGGTGAACTTCATTCAGGACATGCTCACCAGTGCCGACCAGAAGCTCTATAACGGCGCCGGCGAACTGGCGCTGATCTCCAGCAACGGCCGCCTGGTGGCCTACACCAAGGACGCCAGCAAACTCGGCGAAAAGGCCAGCGACCTGCTCGACGCCAGCGAACTGGCCAGCCTCAACCAGCTCAAGCCCGGCGAAGTGCGCTACGACATCGACCGCGAGCACGGCCATATCGAGTTGTTCCTGCCCTTCGGCATCGGCCAGACCGACGCACGCTGGACCTTGATGATGCAATTGCCATTGGCGGCGGTGATGGCCGACTCGCAGAAACTGCAAAGCGACCTGCAAGCCCAGCGCAAAACCGATACCGTCGGCATGGCGATCGCCGGCCTGGTGGTGGCCGGGCTCGGCCTGCTGGTGATCTGGCTGGTTGGCCATGGGATCGCACGCCCGCTCAAACAGATGGTGGCCATGCTCAATGACATCGCCCAAGGCGAAGGCGACCTGACACGCCGTCTGACCAGCGACCGAGCCGACGAGTTGGGCGCAATTGCCAGCGGTTTCAACACCTTCCTGATCAAATTGCAGGGCATGATTACCCAGGTGGTGAGCTCGGTGCAGAAGGTTAGCGATTCGTCGGAGCACACCGCCGATATTGCGATCCGCACCAACCAGGGCGTGCATAAGCAGATGGTGGAAATCGACCAGGTCGCCACTGCCGTGCATGAGATGACCGCCACCGCCCAGGACGTGGCGCGCAATGCCACCCAGGCCGCGCAAGCCGCCAGCCACGCCGATCAGGCCGCGAGTCAGGGCATGCGCATTGTGCGCGACACCTCGGCCTCCATCGGTGTGCTGGCCGAGGAAATCGGCAAAGCGGTGGCGGTGGTGCAAACGCTGGCCAAGGACAGTGAAAACATCAACGCGATCCTGACTGCCATTCGCGGGATTGCCGAACAGACCAACCTGCTGGCGCTGAACGCCGCCATCGAAGCCGCGCGCGCCGGCGAACAAGGTCGCGGGTTTGCCGTGGTCGCCGACGAAGTGCGCAACCTGGCGCAAAAAACCCAGCAGGCCACCGAAGAAATCCAGGCCATGATCCAGCAGTTGCAACAAGGCACACGGGACGTGGTACGGGTGATGGAAGACAGTCAGAACCGCACCGACGAAAGCGTACAACACGCGGCCAAGGCGGCTGAAGCGCTGGAGACTATTACTCAGGCAGTGTCGGTGATCAACGACATGAACACTCAGATTGCCAGTGCGGCCGAAGAGCAGAGCGCAGTGGCCGAGGACATCAATCGCAACGTGATTAATATCGGCCAGGTGGCCAATGAAGTGGCGGGCGGCGCGGACGAATCCAGCGCGGCCAGTGCGGACTTGACCAAGCTGGCGGAGCAGCAGCGGCGGCTGATCAATCAGTTCAAGGTGTAGGGCGCGCCGACAGGCTTACGCCGGGGTCAGGCACTCCGGCCCATTGAGCTTGGGATCGTTGACCAGGTTGGCCAGGACCCGCTCGCGCAACGCGCTCGGTTCACTGGCCAGTAATGCCTGCAACGCCGGCAGCGGTGTGTCGGGGTTGAGCCAGGCCGCTTGCCCTGCCGCATCCAGGATCAACGGCCGTCGCTGACTTTGCGCGGCCTGCGTCACCACGGCCGTGCTCAGCCACACCTGTTCCTGCACGGGGTAGGCTTCCCAGATCGCGGCAAAAAACAACGAGGAGCCCTCCCCCGGCGTCAGCCAGTACGGGCGTTTGCGCTGGGTTCCGCGCCACTCGTAGAAACCGTTGGCTGGCAAAAGGCAGCGGCGTTGGCGAAACGCTTCGCGAAACATCGGTTGCTCGGCCAGGGTTTCGGCGCGGGCATGGGCCGGGGTGCGGGACAGGTCGGTGAGCCAGGGCGGCGTCAGCCCCCAGCGAGCGCGGGCCAGGGTGAGCTGCTCGCCTTCCAGGCGCTGGATCAGCACCGAATCATTCGGCGAAATGTTCCACTGCGCCTGCTGATCGGCCGGAAAGCCCGGCAAGGCAGCAAAGGTGGGGTTCCAGCGAAACAGGGCATAACGTCCACACATGGGGCAACACGACTCTTGGATAAACCGGCCGACAGCCTAACAGACCAACACGTCGGGGAAGCTGTCGGGTTCATCGCCGGGCAGCGGTTGCGCGCCGATATAGGCGGTGATGAGTTCACGGGCGTCGAGTGCGCGGTCGTTGTCCACTTCCAGGCCAAGCAGGCCGAAGATCGGCAATTCGCCGGTGCCGCCGAGCAAATGGCGGCCCACCAGGTGCGCCTCGATACCCTCGCTGGCAAGCATCTGCTGCAGCAGCTCGCCTTCCATCAGGTTTTCCGGTTCGTAGATTCGCTGCATAGGCGTACCTGTTATTCGTTCTCGCTGCGGGTGTCGAGCATCCACTCGTCGCCATGCACCTGCAGATTGAAAATGATCGGCCTGCAACACACCTGGCAGTCTTCAATGTAAATCTGGTCACCGCCAGACAAATCCACCGATGTTTCAACCGACTCGCCACAATAAGGACAATCGTACAGCGCAGGTTCCAGCATCGCAGTCTCCCAGGTGACTTGTGCGTATAATCGCCGGTCTATTTACAGGGTTATACCCCGGCTGAGCCAATGACTCGGGCCGAACCCTGGTATTTCTTCTACTTACCCTAGCCGTTTCTAACAAGAGAGCATGATGGGCGAATTCGATACCATCCGACCTTACAACGACAGCGAAGTCCCGGCGGTGCTGGCGCGGCTGTTCAGTGACAAGGCCTTTCTGGACATCCTGACCCACTTCCGCTTCCCCCGCTTCGCCGGCACCCTTGGCTGGCTGCTCAAGCCCATGATCGCCCGCAAATTGCGCCGCGAATTCGCCGGCGTCACCACCGTGGCGACGCTGCAGGACAAAGTCGAGTATTACGTCGACCACACCATCGACCGGGCGACCGACGGTGTCACCTACACCGGGGTCGAGCAGCTCAAATCGGGCACCGCCTACCTCTTTCTGGCCAACCACCGCGATATCGTGATGGACCCGGCCTTCGTCAACTACGCCGTGTACCACGCCGGCCTGCCGACGCCGCGCATCGCCATTGGCGACAACCTGCTGCAAAAGCCGTTCGTCAGCGACCTGATGCGCCTGAACAAGAGCTTCATCGTGCACCGCTCGATCACCGGGCGGAAGGAAAAAATGGCGGCGTTCAACCTGCTGTCAGCCTACATCAACCATTCGATCCTCAATGACGGCCAATCGATCTGGATCGCCCAGGCCGAAGGCCGCGCCAAGGACGGCGACGATCGCACCGAATCGGCGATCCTCAAGATGTTCCACGTCAGCCGCAAGGACGAACCGTTCGCAGAAGTGATCCAGTCGCTGAACCTGACGCCGGTGTCCATCAGCTACGAATACGACCCCTGCGATGCGGCCAAGGCGCGCGAACTGTATATCCGCGCCACCACCGGCACCTACACCAAGGCACCGGGCGAGGACGACGTGAGCATTGCCCTGGGCATCACCGGCTACAAGGGCCGGGTGCATATCAACTTCGCCCCGCCGATTACCGAGCGCTTCGAAGACACCAAGGTGCTGGCGGTGGAAATGGACCGGCAGATTCTCGGCGGCTACCGCTTGTTTCCGGTGCACTACCTGGCTTATGCCCAATGGAGTGAAGCCGAGCCGCAATTGCAGGTGCCCAAGGCCGAGGAGCTGTTCCCCGCCGACGAGTTGGCCAAGGCGAAGGCCGAGTGGGAGCGGCGCTTGAGCGAATGCCCGGCGGAACACCGGCCATTCCTGGTGGTGCAATATGCAACGCCGGTGCGCAATCAGTATCGGGTCAAGGCTGGGATCCCGCTCTAAACACCGGGCGAAAAATGTGGGGGCTTGCAGCTCCCACGTTCGCTTTGCAGTGTTCTTAAAGGTGAGTGCTGACCCACGAGGTCAGTAGCGCCATTCCAAGGCAGGCGAACCCGATGCGGTAAGCCACCCGGTGCGCCCGTACAAGGCGCACATCCAGAAACAGCATCGGCTGATCGATTGCGCGTTCTTCGCTTTGAGCGGCGAGCTTGGTCATGGCGCGCTGCTCGCGCAGGCGGGTGACATACAGCAGCGCGGCGCCTGGGCAGGCGATTGCCAGCGCGACAACGTTAATCATTAGTGCGGGCAGTGCCATCGCAAACCTCGGTAAAACGGTGCCTGGGTAACAGTTTGGACACAACCGCACGCACACTACCTCTGCTGCGCGTGAACGTTTCCTCCCCATGGACGGCTAATCTATCCAGTAATTTACCGCGTCACCTGAACGTCACCTTAACAGTCCACTCTGTGGCCCTTCGGACGTTCGGGAGCTTGTCATGCTGCATGCACAAAACCAGGATCGGCTGTATCTGATCGCTCAAAGCGATGAACAGGAGGCGCTGATAGACAGCCTGGCGTTCAACGTTCAAGACCGGCATTGGCTGGTGTATTGCGCCCTGGGCGGGCATTCCCATGCGGACTTGCCGGAAACCGATCTGCTGACCGGGATCAGCCTGCTGGACTTCTGTATCGACACGGCGGCATGAAACTGAAGACGTAAAAAAACCGGGCCTTGCGAGCCCGGTTTTTTGTGGAGCGGTTATTGCGAGCTAAGCAACTGGCCGATGCTCGGGTCTTTGAACAGACGGGTCAAGGCATCGCTCAGGACGTCGCTGACCAGCTTGGTGTTGGTCTCCTGGTTCGGCGACATGCCAAAGCGCTGATTCAGGGATGCAGCGTAGCGGCCACTGTAGCGGCGGGTGCCGGCGTTGACGTCGGACTTGAAGGTCGCGCCGATTGACGCCTCGGTCACATACAGACCTTCCTTCGGCGACTGGTATTTCAGCTCAGCCAGGGTGACCGTCAACTGCGGCACGCCCGGCGAGTTGGAGGGAGTAAAGCCCAGCAGACGCACGGCCGCCTCGGCTTGGGCCTGCAGCTTGGGCAGCACATCCTGGGCGTTGACCGAAATCAGCGCGGTCTCCGGATACAGGCCCCCACGGGAACCCAAGGTCGGCGAAGGACGGCCATCCACCACACGCACCGACACCGGCTGACCATGGCCTACCGGGGCCAACTGCGTGGTGAGCTTCGGTTGCGGGCTGAGTTGTTGCGGGCTGTTGGCGCAGCCAACCAGGGACAACGTGGTCACAGTGATCAAACCGAACAACAGGCGTTGCAACATGCGCTTCTCTCCAGAAATCAGGTACCGACAGGCCGGCAGTATAACGGGGCGCCATCGCCGGGAACCAGCATCAGTTACAACCTATGACTCACGACACTGTGCGCGGTTCGCTGTCACCGATGTGTCACAGCCGATACATCGCCGCGTCATCCCGCATCGGCATGCTTGGCCTCATTCACAGGAGGTTGATCGCCATGCAATATCTCTGGTCGTTATTTACTCGCAAGCCCGCGCTTCGTCAGTTTGCCTTGCTCGATTCCCAGGGCCGCTGCCAAGCCTTCAAAGAATGCAGCCAGCCGCCGGTGGGCCAAGGCTGGGTGGAAATCGAAGAAATCCGCCTGAGCTGGATGCATCGACCGCTGCCGGCCCGGGCCCGTGTCAGCCCACGCGCGACACGGTCATCGCGCCACCCGGTGTTGGCCGCCTGACCAAACGCCTAATAAAAGTCATAAAACACGCCCATTTCCCTGACGTTCTTCGCTACAATCTCCCCCCGATTATAAGGACGTCTCCTGATCGGGCCTCGCAGCATCGTTAATGCCTCGGTATTAACCCCCAAGAATCGCCCACAGAGAGCCGCCCACACAGATCGAGTGAAGCCGGCGCGCTTGCTGTTCCTTTGCAAACCACCCGCCTTTACCGAATCTGCCAGAGCTGCCATTGCGCTCGGCCACTTGAGTTGTTTGCCCGTTTTGCTGCCTATCGGCAGAGGTTTACGGGCCAGGTGCCAGGCTGGGGCAGCCCTTTTTTGAGGTTCACGTCTTCAAAAGAGCGTGAAAAAACGGGTTTTCACAACTTCACAAGAGTGTGGCGAGCAAATGAATAGTTTGGCGTTTGTACAAGCACCATCAGCGTCTGGAACAGCCCAACCGCACAGGACCGAGTACCCATCAACCACTGGAGCTTGAGCCTGTCCGCTACGGATTGATTGCACGCATCGCACGCTTTGACCATAAGTCGAATTGCCACAGCCGCCCATGAATGCGTTCATAGGCAGATCAGGCCAGGCAGCAAGCGTGTGCTGAGTTGCAAAGAATTGCGAAACGGACATGGCGATCCTGGCCATGGGTAACCTGGGGCAATACGTGAACGCCCCGTCACTCCTGGCAGCCATGCCGTCAATTTGGTGCTGCAGATTTTGGAGACGCGTTAAATGGCGCATAACGAAGCAGTCGATGTAGTACTGGTAGGGGCCGGCATCATGAGTGCCACCCTGGCCGTACTACTCAAAGAGCTCGACCCCGGCCTCAAGCTGGAAGTCGTTGAGCTGATGGACTCGGGTGCCGCGGAAAGTTCCAACCCGTGGAACAACGCCGGTACCGGTCACGCCGGCCTGTGTGAGCTGAATTACACACCTCAGGCCGCCGATGGCTCCATCGACATCAAGAAAGCCGTGCACATCAACACCCAGTTCGAGGTATCGAAGCAGTTCTGGGCGTACTTGACCAAAAAGGGCACCTTTGGCTCGTCCAGATCCTTTATCAGCCCGGTACCGCACCTGAGCTTCGTGCAAGGCGACAAAGGCGTGGAGTTCCTCAAGAAGCGCTTTGAGACCCTGAGCCAGCACCACGCGTTTTCGGACATGCACTACACCGAAGACCGCAGCGAGATGGCCGAATGGATGCCGCTGATGATGCCGGGCCGCCCGCTCGACGAAAAAATCGCCGCCACCCGCGTCATGAACGGCACCGACGTCAACTTTGGCGCCCTGACCAATCAACTGCTCAACCACCTGACCAGCTCGGCCGACGCCCAGGTCAAGTATTGCAAGCGCGTCACCGGCCTCAAGCGCAACGGCGCCGGCTGGACCGTGAGCATCAAGGACGTCAACAGCGGCAACAGCCGTGAAGTGGATGCCAAGTTCGTGTTCCTCGGTGCTGGCGGCGCGGCCCTGCCGCTGTTGCAAGCCTCGGGCATCGAAGAAAGCAAAGGCTTCGGCGGTTTCCCGGTCAGCGGCCAGTGGCTGCGCTGCGATAACCCTGAAGTGGTCAAGCATCACCAGGCCAAGGTCTACAGCCAGGCCGCCGTGGGTTCGCCGCCAATGTCGGTGCCGCACCTGGATACCCGCGTGGTGGATGGCAAGAAATCTCTGCTGTTCGGGCCTTATGCCGGGTTCACCACCAAGTTCCTCAAGCACGGTTCGTTCCTCGACCTGCCGCTGTCGGTTCGCGCCGGCAACATCGGCCCGATGCTGGCCGTGGCTCGCGACAACATGGACCTGACCAAGTACCTGGTCAGCGAAGTGATGCAGTCCATGGAACAGCGCCTGGAATCCCTGCGCCGCTTCTACCCGGAGGCGAAAGCCGAGGACTGGCGCCTGGAAGTGGCCGGTCAGCGGGTGCAGATCATCAAGAAAGACCCGAAGAAAGGCGGCGTGCTGCAATTCGGTACCGAGCTGGTCGCAGCCAAGGACGGGTCGCTGGCGGCCCTGCTGGGCGCCTCGCCAGGCGCTTCGGTGACCGTCTCGATCATGCTGGAACTGATCGAGCGCTGCTTCCCGGACAAGGCCAGTGGGGAGTGGGCGGCCAAGCTGCATGAAATCTTCCCGGCGCGGGAAAAAGTGCTGGAGTCCGATGCCGAGCTGTATCGCAAGATCAACGCCCAGAACAACATCAGTCTGCAATTGGTTGAGCAGAGCAACGAGGCCGAGAGCTTCGCCTAAGGCCTTGCTGCAATAAAAAACGCCCCGCTCTCACGAGGAGAACGGGGCGTTTTTTTGCCTGGAGTAATCAGCCGCGGGCGTTGTCGATCAGCTCGATGTACTCGGCGGCGTTACGCTGGTCTTTGATCAGGTCGACGAAGGTCTGGCCGTGCTCATCCTTGCCATCCAGGTCCAAACCGGCTGCCTTGAAAAAACCCAGGAAGCGCTCGAAGTCGTCGATACGCAGGCCACGGTAAGCCTTGATCAGTTTGTGCAGGGACGGTGAAGTTGCGTCGACTGGCTCGAAGTCCAGGAACAACTTGATCTGATCGTCGCCGATCTCGTCGCCAATCACCTGTTTCTTATCTTTACGCATTACCGACTCCAGCCTGCAGACATTTACACGGGGCTTGAAGTCTACCTGCGGGGCACGGCCTTGTGTAGGCGCCGGCCTATCTGGACTTGACCGTGCCGGTATGCAAATCCGCCCAGATATGACCGTTGGCATAACTGAGGAACTGCACATACACCGTGTCATTGCGCAGCAGATCGACGATTACACGGTATTGAGCCACCGGGTACGACAAGGTAAGCGTACGGGTTTTCTCATCGAATACCGGCTTTTTCAGGCTTTTGCTTTCGGCATCGAAGTTGAGCATCACTTGGGCGATGGTCGCGCCTTTGTTCAGGGGCTTGCCCTTGAGGCGGATCATCAGCGGTGACGTAACCGGGATCGGCTGTTGATTGGACTGACGCTGATTGCCCACCACCACCGCGTACTCGGTGACCTGCAGCAATTGCTGCTGATCAGGAGCTTCGGCACGCAGGGCAAGGTCATCCGGCGGCAGGAATTGGCCGTGCATCGGCGCGGGCGCTGCGGCCAAGGGCAAACTGAAGGACAACGCCAGCATGGCGCAACTGCGTATCAACCGGCTCATGAGCCACTCCACGGCAAGGGGCCCAGCACTGTAGCTCAATCGAACTGCGCTAGCATCCAGCGTTGATACGCCGCCACGCCGGCGTCGCCTTCGCGCGGAGCCCACTCGGCCAGTTCGCCCTCGCCAACCGGCCGATAAGGCCCTGCCTTGCATTCGAACATCACCGTATCGGGCTGCAGCACCACCAGGCCATGGAACACGCCCGGCGGCAGATCGACGCCGGCGCACTCGCCGCCAGCCTGCATCACGCGCTTGGCGATTACCTCGCCGCGGTCATTGAACACCAGCAGGCCCAGACGGCCCTTGAGCACGAGCAAGGTTTCCGCCTTGTCCGCACTGAGGTGGCGATGTGGGGGCACGTAGGTGCTCGGTTGCAGGCCCACTGCCATGCGATGACACGGCTCGTCCATCTCATGGAAATTGTGATGATGCCGCCCACGGGTGCTGGCGTTCGCTTTCTCGGCCAGCTCGGTAAACAGTGTCTGATCCAGAAAGCGCGCCACGTATCACATCCCTTTGACGGCGTAGATGCCATTGGCGTTGCGCCAGTAACCCTTGTAATCCATGCCGTAACCGAAGATGTAACGGTCGATGCACGGCAGACCGACGAAATCGGCTTTCAGCTCAGGGCGAGCCTTGCGGTCGTGGTCTTTGTCGATCAGCACGGCAGTGTGCACTTTGCGTGCGCCGGCGTGTTTGCAGAAGTCGATGATTGCGCCCAGGGTGTGACCTTCATCGAGGATGTCGTCGATGATCAGCACGTCACGGTCAATAAACGAGACTTCCGGCTTGGCCTTCCAGAACAGGTCGCCGCCGCTGGTTTCATTGCGATAGCGGGTGGCGTGCAGGTAAGACGCTTCCAGCGGGAATTGCAGGTGAGTCAACAATTTGCCGGCGAAGATCAGACCACCGTTCATCACACAGAACACCACCGGGTTGGTATCGGCCATTTCGCGGGTGATGTGGGCGCCGACCTTGGCGATCGCTTCTTCGACTTGCGCTTCGGTGTACAGGCAGTCAGCCTCGCGCATGATTTGACGGATATGCTCGAGATCAGCGGACATGGCGCTCTCCAAGGGGTGCTGTGGCAAGAAAAGCGGGCGAAGGTACGCTTCTCATGCGCTCCGGGCAAGCCTTTATGGACTAACGTGCTACATGTCTATAGGACAACACCCTCGGATAGATTAATCTAGGCCGGTTTTTTTGCCCGCCGCCGGAGCCTTTCCCATGCCCACTCGCGAGATCCGCCACCCGCTGATCCGACACAAACTCGGCCTTATGCGCCGCGCCGACATCAGCACGAAGAACTTCCGTGAGCTTGCTCAGGAAGTCGGAGCGCTGCTCACTTACGAAGCCACCAAGGATTTACCCCTGGAGAATTATGAGATCCCCGGTTGGGCCGGTCCTGTCCAGGTCGAGAAAATCGCCGGTAAGAAAATCACCGTGGTGCCGATCCTTCGCGCCGGCATCGGCATGCTCGAAGGCGTACTCAGCCTGATCCCGGGCGCCAAGGTCAGCGCCGTGGGCGTGGCCCGTAATGAAGAGACACTGCAAGCCCACACTTACCTGGAAAAACTCGTTCCGGAAATCGACGAGCGCCTGGCAATGATCATCGACCCGATGCTCGCCACCGGCAGCTCCATGGTCGCCACCATCGACCTGCTGAAGAAGGCCGGTTGCAAGGACATCCGCGCCATGGTGCTGGTAGCCGCGCCGGAGGGCATCGCCGCCGTCGAGAGCGCACACCCGGACGTGCAGATCTACACCGCCTCCATCGATGAACGCTTGAACGAACACGGCTACATCATCCCAGGCCTGGGCGATGCCGGTGACAAGATCTTCGGCACCAAGCAGAAGGACGCGTGAGCATGCAGGATGAATTCAACGACCCGCTTTGGCGCCAGATCCTGTCTGGCGCACAAATGCTCTTCGTGGCATTTGGCGCGCTGGTGTTGATGCCGCTGATCACAGGTCTTGATCCAAACGTTGCGCTGTTCACCGCAGGTCTAGGCACCTTGCTGTTCCAGGTGGTGACCGGGCGTCAGGTGCCGGTATTCCTGGCATCGAGCTTCGCCTTCATCACCCCGATCATCCTCGCCAAGGGCCAGTTCGGCCTCGCGGCGACCATGGGCGGCGTGATGGCGGCCGGTTTCGTTTATACGTTCCTGGGCCTGGCGGTGAAGATCAAGGGCACCGGTTTTATCGACCGCTTGCTGCCGCCGGTGGTGATAGGCCCGGTGATCATTTCCATCGGCCTGGCCATGGCGCCGATTGCCGCGAACATGGCCATGGGCAAGTCCGGCGACGGTGCCGAGCTGATTCATTACCAGACGGCGATGATGATCTCGATGCCGGCGCTGCTGACCACGCTGATCGTGGCGGTATTCGGCAAAGGCATTTTCCGCCTGGTGCCGATTATCTCCGGCGTGCTGGTGGGCTTTGCCATGTCGTTCTACTTTGGAGTGGTCGACACGGCCAAGATCGCGGCCGCCCCGTGGTTCGCCCTGCCCCACTTCACCGCGCCGGAATTCAACTGGCAGGCGATCCTGTTTATCGTCCCGGTGGCCCTGGCCCCGGCGATCGAACACATCGGCGGTGTGATTGCGGTGGGCAGCGTGACCGGGCGCGACTACCTGAAAAAACCTGGCCTGCATCGCACCTTGCTGGGTGACGGCATTGCCACCACGGCCGCCGGCCTGTTTGGCGGCCCGCCGAACACCACTTACGCCGAAGTGACCGGCGCGGTGATGCTGACCAAGAACTACAACCCGAAAATCATGACCTGGGCGGCTATCTTTGCCATTAGCCTGGCGTTTATCGGCAAATTCGGCGCGCTGCTGCAAAGCATTCCAGTGCCGGTGATGGGCGGAATTCTATGCCTGTTGTTCGGTTCGATTGCTGCTGTGGGGATGAACACGTTGATTCGCCACAAGATCGACCTGGGCGAAGCGCGCAATCTGGTGATTGTGTCGGTGACCTTGGTGTTCGGCATTGGCGGCGTGCTGGTGGGAACCGGCACCGGCCCGGATGATTTCGGTCTCAAGGGCATCGCCCTGTGCGCCGTGGTAGCGATCGGGTTGAACCTGCTGCTGCCGGGCAATGATAGCTGGAAGAACAAGAAGCCAGATGAGCCATTGATCTGACGGCCAAAGCACCAACCAATGTGGGAGGGGGTTGCCCCCTCCCACATTTGATTTCACTGAGTGTTAGAGGTCACCCAAGCCATCGATCAACGCCTGATTCTGCTCCGGCGTACCAATGCTGATCCGCAGGAACTGGGCAATCCGCTCCTGCTTGAAGTGCCGCACGATCACGCCCTGCTCGCGCAACTTCGCCGCCAGACCAGCCGCGTCGTTCCGTGGGTGGCGGGCAAAGATAAAGTTGGCCGCCGACGGCAACACCTCAAAACCCTTATCTTCCAACTGCGCGACCAACTGGTTGCGGCTGTCGATCACCTGTCGGCAGGTCTTCTCGAAGTATTCACGGTCCTCGAACGCGGCCGCCGCGCCGACAATCGCCAGGCGATCCAGAGGGTAGGAGTTGAAGCTGTTCTTGACCCGCTCCAGCGCCTCGATCAAGTCCGGGTGGCCCACCGCCAGGCCCACGCGCAAACCGGCCAGTGAGCGCGATTTGGACAGGGTCTGGGTCACCAGCAGGTTCGGGTAGCGGTCCACCAGGCTGATGGCCGTTTCGCCGCCGAAGTCGATATAGGCTTCATCGACCACCACCACTGAATCCGGGCTGGCCTTGAGGATCTGTTCCACGGCGTCCAGCGCCAGGACGCAGCCGGTTGGCGCGTTAGGGTTGGGAAAAATGATCCCGCCGTTAGGCTTGGCGTAGTCTTCCACGCGGATCTGGAACTGCTCGTCCAATGGCACCGGCGCCGACTGGATGCCGTAGAGGCCGCAGTAGACCGGGTAGAAGCTGTAGCTGATATCCGGAAACAGCAGCGGCAGCTCGTGCTGGAACAGGCCGTGGAAAATGTGCGCCAACACCTCATCGGAACCGTTGCCGAGGAATACTTTGCCGGCGTCGATCCCGTAATACGTGGCCACCGCCTGCTTGAGCAGGTCGCTGTTCGGGTCCGGATACAGGCGCAAGTTGTCGTTCAACTCGGCCTGCATCGCAGCCAACGCCTTGGGCGATGGACCGTAGGGATTCTCGTTGGTGTTGAGCTTGACCAGTTTGGTCATTTTCGGTTGCTCGCCGGGCACGTAAGGCACGAGGTTCTTGACGAAAGGGCTCCAGAATTTGCTCATGTCTTACTCTCCCTTGGCGATGCGATATTCGGCGCTGCGCGCGTGGGCGCTCAACGATTCACCACGGGCCAGCACCGAAGCGGTCTTGCCCAGCTCGGACGCGCCCTGTGGCGAGCAGAAGATGATCGAAGAACGCTTCTGGAAGTCATACACCCCCAGCGGCGACGAGAAGCGCGCGGTGCCGGAGGTGGGCAGTACGTGGTTGGGGCCGGCGCAGTAATCGCCCAGGGCTTCGCTGGTGTGGCGCCCCATGAAGATCGCACCGGCGTGGCGAATCGACGGCAGCCAAGCCTGTGGGTCAGCCACGGACAGCTCCAAGTGCTCGGGCGCGATGCGGTTGGCCACTTCGATGGCTTGCTCCATATCACGCACCAGGATCAACGCACCGCGGCCATTGATCGACTTCTCGATGATCTCGGCACGCTCCATGGTCGGCAGCAGCTTATTGATGCTGGCCGCGACCTTATCGAGGAACTCGGCATCCGGGCTGACCAGGATCGCCTGAGCGTCTTCGTCATGCTCGGCTTGGGAGAACAAATCCATGGCGATCCAGTCCGGATCGGTCTGGCCGTCGCACACCACCAGGATCTCCGACGGGCCGGCGATCATGTCGATACCGACCTGGCCAAAGACGTGGCGCTTGGCGGTAGCCACGTAAATATTGCCGGGGCCGACCACCTTGTCGACCTTTGGCACGCTCTCGGTGCCATAGGCCAGGGCCGCCACGGCCTGGGCGCCACCGATGGTGAAAACGCGGTCGACACCGGCGATGCACGCGGCGGCTAGCACCAATTCGTTGATTTCACCGCGCGGGGTCGGCACCACCATGACCACTTCAGCCACACCGGCAACTTTGGCCGGGATAGCATTCATCAGAACCGACGACGGGTACGACGCTTTGCCGCCCGGCACGTACAGGCCTGCACGGTCGAGCGGCGTGACCTTCTGGCCCAGCACCGTGCCATCGGCTTCGGTGTAGCTCCAGGAATCCTGCTTCTGTTTTTCGTGGTAACTGCGAACCCTTGCCGCCGCCACTTCCAGGGCTTCGCGCTGGGGGGCGGTGATGCGGGTCAGGGCCAGCTCCAGGCGCTCGCGAGGCAGGATCAGATCGGACATGGACTGGACGTCCAAACCGTCGAACTGACGGGTGAAGTCCACCAGTGCGGCGTCGCCACGCTCGCGCACCGCCTTGATGATGTCGAGCACCCGCTGGTTGACCGAATCGTCGGACACGCTTTCCCAGCTCAGCAGATGATCCAGATGATGGGCGAAATCCGGATCGGCAGCGTTGAGTCGGGCAATTGCAGTGGACGTGGTCATAGCGAGGGCCTCATAGGATTGGCAAAAAACTCAGGCGCCCTAAACTACCGTTCGCTCCGCTTGGGCACCTGAGAATTCTGGCTATGAGGCGGATAGACGGGCGCAGCCTAAGGCCGCGCGTGTGGGTCAACCGCGGTGTCGAGACTCCACTGCCTTGCGCAGGGTGTCGATCAACGCCTGGATACGGGCGTGCTGCATCTTCATCGATGCCTTGTTGACGATCAGACGGGAGCTGATGTCAGCGATAAATTCCTGTGGTTCGAGACCGTTGGCACGCAGGGTATTGCCGGTATCGACCACGTCGATGATCTTGTCGGCCAGGCCGATCAGCGGCGCCAGCTCCATCGAGCCGTAGAGCTTGATGATATCGACCTGACGACCTTGTTCGGCGTAGTAGCGCTTGGCGACGTTGACGAACTTGGTGGCCACGCGCAGGCGGCCCTTGGGTTCAACGTCACCGACGCGACCGGCGGTCATCAGCTTGCACAGGGCAATGCGCAGGTCCAGCGGCTCATACAGGCCCTGACCGCCATATTCCATCAGCACGTCCTTGCCGGCGACGCCGAGGTCGGCCGCGCCATGCTCAACATAGGTCGGCACGTCAGTAGCCCTTACGATCAACAGACGAACGTCGTCCTGGGTCGTGGGGATGATCAGCTTGCGGCTCTTGTCCGGATTCTCGGTCGGCACGATGCCCGCTTCAGCCAGAAGCGGCAAAGTGTCGTCAAGGATACGGCCCTTGGACAGTGCGATGGTCAACATGGGAAACGTCAATCCTTCATCAGGCTATTGCTGTCCGGTCGCAAACGGCGCCAGACACAGATCGAGGCCATGACAGCCTCGATTTGGAACACATTCAGCATACCGCGAACTGACACCGTGTGTGGTGAGCGGGCTTGCCAGGCGCGGGGTTGCGTAGCGACCCAAAAGCGGGGGACTGCTGCGCAGTCCAGCGCGGGGCAAGCCCGCTCACCACAGCAAGCCCGCTCACCACAGCAAGCCCACTCACCAAAGCAAGCCCGCTCACCACAGTGGCGGTGTTTTCAGTTCCAGGACTAGCCCGGTACGCGGCGAATTTTTGCGCCGAGCATCTGCAGTTTTTCTTCGATGCACTCGTAACCGCGGTCTATGTGGTAGATGCGGTCGATCAAGGTGTCACCGTCCGCACACAACGCGGAGATTACCAGGCTGGCCGAGGCACGCAGGTCGGTGGCCATTACTGGCGCGCCCTTGAGCTTGTCGATCCCGGTCACGATGGCAGTGTTGCCTTCAACCTGGATCTTCGCGCCCATGCGGTGCAGCTCGTATACGTGCATGAAGCGGTTTTCGAAGATGGTCTCGATCACGGCACCGGTGCCTTCTGCAATCGCGTTCAAGGAAATGAACTGCGCCTGCATGTCGGTCGGGAACGCCGGGTACGGCGCGGTACGCACGTTGACGGCTTTTGGCCGCTTGCCGTGCATGTCCAGTTCGATCCAGTCTTCGCCGCAGGTGATTTCGGCACCGGCTTCACGGAGTTTTTCCAGGACCGCTTCCAAGATGGTCGGATCGGTATCCTTGACCTTGACGCGACCACCGGTGACGGCGGCGGCGACCAAGTAGGTGCCGGTCTCGATCCGGTCGGGCATAACCTTGTAGGTTGCGGTGTGCAGACGCTCTACGCCATCAATGGTGATGGTGTCGGTGCCAGCGCCGGAAACCTTCGCCCCCATGGCGTTCAGGAAGTTAGCCAGGTCGACTACTTCCGGCTCGCGGGCGGCGTTTTGCAGTACGCTGCGGCCGTTGGCCAGGGCAGCGGCCATCATGATGTTCTCGGTACCGGTCACGCTGACGGTATCGAAGAAGAAGTTCGCGCCCCGCAGGCCGCCTTCCGGTGCCTTGGCCTTGATGTAGCCGCCTTCGACGTCGATGATCGCGCCCATCGCTTCCAGACCACGGATATGCAGGTCCACCGGACGCGAGCCAATGGCGCAACCGCCAGGCAGTGCCACTTCAGCTTCGCCGAAACGGGCAACCATCGGGCCCAGCACCAGGATCGATGCACGCATGGTTTTCACCAATTCGTACGGAGCGATCAGGGTTTTGATGGTACGTGGGTCGATTTCGACCGCCAGTTTCTCGTCAATCACCGGCTCGATGCCCATGCGACCGAACAGCTCGATCATGGTGGTGATGTCGTGCAGATGCGGCAGATTGGCCACGGTCACCGGGCCATCGCACAGCAGGGTCGCAGCCAGAATCGGCAAGGCGGAGTTTTTCGCACCGGAGATGCGGATCTCGCCATCAAGGCGGGCACCGCCGGTAATAATCAATTTATCCATAAGAATCTCGACGCCTTGGGGGCTCAGGTGCGCTCGGCCCAGGCCGCGCGGCTGAAAAATTTCATAGTGACCGCATGGATGCTGCCATCGGTGATCCACGGGTTCAAATGGGCATAGATCTGCTGCTGACGCTTGACCGGGCTCAATGCCGCCAGTTCATCGCTAATCACGTTCAGCTGGAAATTGCAGCCTTCGCCTTCAACTACAACCTCAGTATTCGGCAGCTTTCCTTCAAGGAAGCTCTTAACTTCTAGGGCCTGCATGCTCAACCTCTATCGGCGCCCAGTGCGCGCGGGTCGCACATCATACAAAAAAGCCCCGCGCCTGCGAACCCCGCATAGCAGGACTCTGACGGGGGGCTTGCTTGAATATGTGTATTAAGGATGCGCCAACAGCTCGGTCAGACCGGAAACCTCGGCAATTTCGCGCATGTCGTCGGGTAACGCACGGATGCTGACCGACTTCTTGGCCGCCTCGGCATCGCGCATGAAGCACAGCAACAACGATAATCCGACGCTGCTGGACTTGGTCACCGCCGAGCAATCCAGCACCAGCGCGGGCGCGGTACTGGTCTTGATCAGTGCCTGGCCCTGCTTGCGCAGGTCAGGCCCGGTACGGTAATCCAGCACGCCGCTGAGAAACAGCTCGCCGGCATCGCCAAGACGAACAGCCGACTCGATCATTGCGCAGACTTCCCGGCTTCTTTGTCGGATGTTTCCTTGGCCTTGGCGACTTCCCCGGCCCAGCCGTTGATGGTCTTGTCCAGGTCGTTGCCATTGCGCTGCATCGCATCGGCGAACTGATCACGGAACAGCTTGCCGATATTGATGCCGTTGATGATCACGTTACGCAGCTTCCACTCGCCTTGGATCTTCTCCAGGGTGTATTGCACCGGGTAGATCGCGCCGTTGTTGCCTTTGACGCTCATGTTGACGCTGGTGCGATTACCCGATTCGTCGCCGGCTGGCGCAACGGTAATGCCCTGGTTGTTGTACTCAAGCAATGCGTTGCCATAGAACTGAAACAGGCCGCGCTTGAAATTTTCCTGGAAGCGCTGCATCTGCTCAGGCGTCGCCTTACGCGAATACTTGACCGTCATGATGCTGCGGGAAATGCCTTCGGCATCGACCACCGGCCCGACAATGGTATTGAGCGCGTCGTAAAACTTACTCGGGTCTTGCTTGTACTGTTCTTTGTTAGCTGTCAGGTCAGCCAACATTTTGTTGGTCGTGTCCTGCACCAGATCGTGCGCAGAACCCGCCGCGTTAGCCAACAACGGCAGCGCTGCAAGCAGTACCAGAAGGCCACGTCGTAAGGTAGAGATCATGTACAGATTCCTCATTTAGCGTCTTTATTGACCGTATTGAGCAGGAATTTACCGATCAGGTCTTCAAGCACCAGCGACGACTGCGTGTCGTGGATGGTCGAACCATCCTTGAGCAAGGCTGTTTCCCCGCCCACGCTGATACCAATGTACTTCTCGCCCAGCAGACCCGCGGTGAGGATAGACGCAGTGGAGTCGGTCGGCAGGTTGTCGACCTTCTTGTTCAGCTGCATCGTCACTCGACCCGTGAAGCTATCGCGATCCAGATCGATTGCCGTGACCTTGCCGATCGTCACGCCGGCCATGGTCACTTTGGCTCTGACAGTCAAACCGGCGATATTGTCGAAGTACGCGTAAAGTTTATAAGTGTCGGCGGTGGGGCTGGCCGACAGGCCACTGACCCGAAGGGCCAGCAACAGTAAAGCCAGGATGCCAGCCAGCAAGAAAAGGCCGACACCGATTTCCACAGTGCGGTTTTGCATCAGAAATCTCCAAACATCAAGGCGGTCAAAATGAAGTCAAGGCCCAGTACCGCCAGCGAGGCGTACACAACGGTCTTGGTGGTGGCGCGACTGATCCCTTCTGAAGTGGGCTCACAGTCATAGCCTTGGAATACGGCGATCCAGGTCACTACAAAGGCAAAGACGATGCTCTTTATAACGCCGTTGAGCACGTCACCGTTGAAGGTCACGCTATTCTGCATGTTGGCCCAGTAGGAGCCGTCGTAGACGCCCAGCCAGTCTACCGCGACCCAAGAACCACCCCAGATACCCACCACACTGAAGATCATCGCCAGCAATGGAAGAGAAATGAAGCCAGCCCACAGGCGCGGGGCAACAATGTATTTGAGCGGGTCCACGCCAATCATTTCCAGGCTGGACAACTGCTCGGTGGACTTCATATTGCCGATTTCGGCGGTCAGCGCGGAACCCGCGCGCCCAGCGAACAACAATGCAGTCACCACCGGCCCCAGCTCGCGTAACAGCGTCAGGGCCACCATCTGCCCCACCGCCTGCTCCGAACCGTAACTGGACAGGATATTGAAGCCTTGCAACGCCAGTACCATGCCAATGAAGACGCCGGAGACCACGATAATCACCAGGGACATCACACCCACTGCGTGCAACTGCTTGATCAACAGACCAAAGCCGCCACCAATGCCGCCGCGGCCTAGTAACGCGTGAAATAGAAAAATCGTCGAACGACCCAGCACTTCGACGATGTCGATGCCCGAGCGACCGAAAAGGCGAACCTTTTCGATAAGAGATGTCTTGCGCATCAGCGCTTCCCCAGAAGATCTGCGCGGTAGTCCGCCGCCGGAAAGTGAAAAGGCACGGGGCCGTCGGGATCGCCGGTCATGAATTGGCGAATGCGCGGGTTGTCGGCATTCATCAATTCCTCAGGCGTGCCCTGCCCCAACACCTGACCATCGCCGACGACGTACAGGTAGTCGGCGATGCTCGCGGTTTCCGCCAGGTCGTGGGAGACCACGATACTGGTGATCCCCAATGCATCGTTGAGCAGACGGATCAGGCGCACCAGCACCCCCATGGCGATCGGGTCCTGACCAACAAAGGGCTCGTCGTACATAAGGATCTGGGGATCAAGGGCAATGGCGCGCGCCAGGGCGACGCGACGCTTCATACCGCCGGACAGCTCGTCAGGCATCAGGTCGATGGCGCCGCGCAGGCCCACGGCCTGGAGCTTCAACAGAACAATGTCACGAATCATTTCATCGGACAGTTGCGTATGCACCCGCAGCGGAAACGCCACGTTCTCGAAAACATCGAGGTCGGTGAACAGTGCCCCACTCTGGAACAACACGCCCATGTGCTTGCGCGCATCGAACAGATCGCTGCGCGACAGCGTCGGCAGGTTCTGGCCGTTGACCCACACCTCACCAGCGTTCGGGCGCAATTGCATGCCCATCAAACGCAACAGGGTGGTCTTGCCGCAACCGGAAGGCCCCATGATGCCGGTGACCTTGCCGCGGGGAATGCGAATATCGACGTTATTGAAGATGCTGCGCGTCCCGCGCTTGAAGGTCAGTCCCTTCAGCTCGACCGCGTAGGCGTTATCGGCACTCATCTAAACTCCTTGGGATGCAGCTTCTCACTCAGACACCATCTATGCGACAAACGTTTGCAACGGCTGCGCAATATAGATAGCCACAGGGACTGAGCGGACCGAACTGGCCGCGAACTATATCACTGCTGGTACAACGCCCCCAAGGCCGGAACAACGCCAGTTCAGTTTCGGGGCCAGGAAAAAACGTTGCTGAGCATGAATCTCAGGCGACTACCGAATAAACCCTGACGAACTTGCGTGAGGGAATTGAACATTACCGCTATAATCGCCGACTTTTCGTCAGGCTATACGATTTCAGACATGAGCCAATCCAGCGACCTTATTCAATCCGCACAACGCACTATCCGCCTCGAGCTTGAAGCCGTAGAAGGTTTGCTGGCCCATATCGACGCAGATTTCGTACGCGCCTGCGAGATGATCCTGGCCAGCAAGGGTCGCGTTGTCGTGGTCGGCATGGGTAAATCCGGCCATATAGGCAACAAGATCGCCGCCACCCTGGCCAGCACCGGCACCACAGCGTTTTTCGTGCATCCGGCCGAAGCCAGCCACGGTGACATGGGCATGATCACCAAGGATGACATCATCCTGGCCCTATCCAATTCCGGCACCACCAACGAAATCGTGACGCTGCTGCCGTTGATCAAACGCCTAGGCATCCAGATGATCAGCATCACCGGCAACCCGGAATCGACCCTGGCCAAGGCTGCTGAAGTCAATCTGAACGTGCATGTGGCCCACGAAGCCTGCCCACTGAATCTGGCCCCGACCTCCTCCACTACCGCCGCGCTGGTCATGGGAGATGCCCTGGCCGTGGCGCTGCTGGAAGCTCGCGGGTTCACAGCGGAAGACTTCGCGTTTTCCCACCCGGGCGGTGCGCTGGGCCGTCGTTTGCTGTTGAAGGTGGAGAACGTCATGCATTCGGGCGATGAGCTGCCTCACGTCCAACGCGGCACTCTGCTCAAGGACGCATTGATGGAAATGACCCGCAAGGGCCTGGGCATGACGGTGATCCTCGAAGCTGATGGCCGCCTGGCCGGCGTATTCACCGACGGTGACTTGCGTCGGACTCTGGACCGCACCATCGATATCCATACCGCCACCATCGATGCGGTGATGACGCCCCATGGCAAGACCGCGCGCCCTGACATGCTGGCGGCCGAAGCGCTGAAGATCATGGAAGACCATAAAATCGGTGCGCTGGTAGTGGTCAATAGCGATGACCGCCCGATTGGCGCCTTGAACATGCACGATTTGCTGCGTGCGGGAGTGATGTAATTGAGCAACGACCTGTTACAACGCGGCAAGCGCATCAAATTGGCCGTCTTCGACGTTGACGGCGTGCTGACCGACGGCCGCTTGTATTTCCTCGAAGATGGCAGCGAATTTAAAACATTCAACACACTGGACGGCCAAGGCATCAAGATGCTGATGGCCGCAGGGGTACAGACCGCCATTATCAGCGGTCGCAAGACGCCAGTGGTGGAACGTCGCGCGCAAAACCTGGGGATTCCTCACCTGTATCAGGGCCGCGAGGATAAACTGGTAGTTCTGGACGAACTATTGGGCCAACTCAACCTAAGCTATGAACAGGTCGCCTACCTCGGTGACGACCTGCCCGACTTGCCGGTGATCCGCCGGGTCGGGCTGGGCATGGCGGTGGCTAACGCGGCGGCGTTCGTTCGCGAGCACGCCCATGGCATCACCACTGCCCGTGGCGGCGAAGGTGCCGCCCGCGAATTCTGCGAGCTGATACTGCGCGCCCAAGACCGTCTTGAAGCGGCCCACGCCGCCTACCTATAGAGCGTTTTATGCTGAGCAAAAAGATTCGCAACTTCCTGTTATTCGGAGTCATCGCCGCGCTGTTCCTGGCGGTGGGCTACTGGAATATCAGCCCGGAGCGGTTTCTCGACCGACCTGTGGCGCAGGTCGACGATGGGGCTATCGACTATTACGCCACCAACGCCTACAGCGTGCAGTTCCTGCCCGATGGCAAGGTGCAATACGAAATGACCTCGGACAAAGTCGAGCATTTGAAGGCCAGCGAGGTGACCCTGCTGACCAATCCGGACTTGAACCTGTATCGCGGCACGGAGTTTCCGTGGCACGTGACTAGCAAGCGTGGCGAGGTGAACCCAGATGGCACCGAAGTCGAACTGATCGACTCAGTGCGCGTCGCGCGTACCGATGCGCAGAACCGCGACACCATTATTACCAGCAGTCGCATGACCGTATTCCCACAGAAGCAATATGCGCAGACCGAGCAAGACGTTAGAATCGACGGCGCTGGCGGTGTATCGACTGGCAAGGGAATGAAAGCGTATTTGAAAGAAAGCAGGATACACCTGCTATCGAACGTAAGAGGACAGTATGAGGCTCGTTAAAACTCTCCCGATTTTGCTCGGTCTTGGCGCAGCACTGGGAAGCGTGAGCGCCTGGGCTCTGCCGAACGATAGCGAGCAGCCTATCCGCATCCAGGCTGACGATGCTCAGCTGGATGACAAGCAAGGCGTTGCCACTTACAAGGGCGACGTGATCATTATCCAGGGTTCGATGAAGATCACCGGCAACACGGTAACTCTGACGCGCACCCCGGCAGGCGACATCGACGTGGTGACGTCGGTGGGCAACCTTGCCTACTTCGAACAGAAGCAAAAGGCAGAAGATCCAGGCCCGATGAAGGGCTATGGCAAGACCATCCAGTATCATGCGCAGCAGAACCGCATTGTGCTGATCGATCAGGCCAAGGTGCTGAGCGCCGACGGTAACTCCACCGAAGGCGAGAAGATCGTGTACAACACCAAGACTCAGGTCGCCCAGGCGGGCCGCGCCAACGGTACCAAGGTCAGCGCACCGCGCCCACGCATCGACATGGTTATCCAGCCGAAGAAGAAGGCCGAGTAATGGCAACCCTGAAAGCCCAGCATCTGGCCAAGGCCTATAAAAGCCGTCAGGTCGTGCGCGATGTCAGCCTGTCGATTGACAGCGGCCAGATCGTCGGCTTGCTCGGCCCCAACGGTGCCGGCAAGACCACCTGTTTCTACATGATCGTCGGCCTGGTTCAAGCGGACCAAGGCCGCGTGCTGATTGACGATCTAGACGTCAGCCACCAACCGATGCACGGTCGCGCCCGCGCCGGTATCGGCTATCTTCCGCAAGAAGCGTCGATCTTCCGCAAACTCTCGGTCGCCGACAACATCATGGCGATCCTGGAGACTCGCAAGGAGCTTGACCGGGATGGCCGTCGCGCGGAGTTGGAAAACCTGCTGCAGGAGTTCCACATCAACCACATTCGCGACAACCTTGGCATGAGCCTGTCCGGTGGCGAGCGTCGTCGTGTGGAAATTGCTCGCGCACTGGCCACCGCGCCCAAGTTCATCTTGCTGGACGAACCGTTTGCCGGCGTCGACCCGATTTCGGTTGGCGATATCAAACAGATCATCCATCACCTCAAGGCCAAGGGCATCGGGGTATTGATTACCGACCATAACGTACGTGAGACCCTCGATATCTGCGAAACCGCCTATATCGTCAACGATGGTCAACTGATCGCCGAAGGCGATGCCGCCACCATCCTGGCCAACGAACTGGTCAAGGAAGTATACCTGGGCCACGAGTTCCGCCTGTAAACAGCCTTTAGCAAGGCGTTGGCAGGACGTTAGCCTGGTGCGCGGATGCAATGAAAGCCTCTGGATTTTTATTGTTACCGCGCTCTAGGCAAAGCCCCCGATATCAGGCATATAATTTGCTTATGTTTGGCGCTCACGCGCCCTGTCGTGGATGGCGCATTGCGCCGGCGAATAAGGTGTTAAGCCCCTGCCATGAAACCATCGCTAGTCCTGAGAATGGGCCAGCAGCTGACGATGACACCGCAGCTGCAACAGGCCATCCGCCTGCTCCAATTGTCGACCTTGGACCTGCAACAGGAGATCCAGGAGGCTCTGGAGTCCAATCCGATGCTCGAACGCCAGGAAGAAGGCGACGACTTCGATAATGCAGATCCGTTGGCTGACAACATCGAGCAAAAACCCAACTCCGATGTGCAGGAACCCTCCTATCAGGAAACCGCCCCGACGGTGGATAACCTGGAGGAAGGTGAATGGAACGAGCGTATTCCCAACGAGCTTCCCGTAGACACTGCCTGGGAAGACGTCTACCAGACCAGCGCCAGCAGCCTGCCCAGCAGCGACGATGACGAGTGGGATTTCACCACCCGGACGTCCGCCGGCGAAAGCCTGCAAAGCCACCTGTTGTGGCAGTTGAACCTGGCGCCGATGTCGGACACCGATCGGCTGATCGCCGTGACCCTGATCGACTGCATCAACAACCAGGGCTATCTGGACGAAACCCTTGAGGAGATCCTTGAGGCCTTCGACCCGGAACTGGATATCGAGCTGGACGAAATCGAAGCCGTCCTGCACCGCGTCCAGCAGTTCGAGCCTGCCGGCATTGGTGCCCGCAGCCTCAGCGAGTGCCTGCTACTGCAATTGCGTCAGTTGCCCGCCAAGACCCCTTGGCTCAGCGAAGCCCAGCGTTTGGTCACCGATTACATCGATCTGCTGGGCAGCCGCGACTACAGCCAACTGATGCGACGCATGAAGCTCAAGGAAGACGAGCTGCGCCAGGTCATCGAGCTGGTGCAAAGCCTCAACCCTCGCCCAGGCTCGCAGATCGAGTCCAGCGAAGCCGAATACGTTGTCCCAGACGTTATCGTACGCAAGGACAACGAGCGCTGGCTGGTGGAGCTGAATCAGGAATCGGTGCCACGCCTGCGCGTCAACCCGCAATATGCCGGGTTCGTGCGCCGCGCCGATACCAGCGCCGATAACACCTTCATGCGCAATCAGCTGCAAGAAGCGCGCTGGTTCATCAAGAGCCTGCAAAGCCGCAATGAAACCCTGATGAAAGTCGCCACCCAGATCGTCGAGCATCAGCGCGGCTTCCTGGAATACGGCGACGAAGCGATGAAACCGCTGGTGCTGCATGACATCGCCGAGGCGGTCGGCATGCACGAGTCGACAATTTCACGGGTGACCACGCAGAAATTCATGCATACCCCACGGGGTATTTATGAGCTGAAATACTTTTTCTCCAGCCATGTCAGCACTTCCGAAGGCGGCGAATGCTCGTCCACGGCGATCCGCGCGATCATCAAAAAACTGGTTGCCGCGGAAAATCAGAAAAAGCCGTTGAGTGACAGCAAGATCGCTGGTTTACTGGAGGCACAAGGCATTCAGGTCGCCCGTCGAACCGTCGCCAAATATCGCGAGTCCCTTGGGATCGCGCCTTCCAGCGAGCGTAAGCGTTTGATGTGACGGGCGGGCCATAGCGTTCCAGTGGCAGGCATCCCGGCCTGCCGCTTTATGCACTGGCAACGAAGGAGAAGCTGTATGCAAGTCAACATCAGTGGACACCAGCTGGAAGTCACCAAGCCCCTGCGTGAGTACACCGAGAGCAAGCTGAACAAGCTTGCGGGGCACTTCGACAAAATTACCAATGTGCAGGTCATCATGGAGGTCGATAAGCTCAAGCAGAAAATCGAGGCCACCCTGCACATACCGAATGCCAAAGTCGTCGCCAATGCCGAACATGACGACATGTATGCCGCGATTGACTCGCTGTACGAAAAGCTTGACCGCCAACTCATAAAGCATAAGGAAAAGAATCTGCACCTGATGCAAGGTACAGGTCGCTAACTCTCCCCCCCATGATCCGACTTGAAACTATCCTGACCCCCGGCCGTTCCCTCGTGAACGTGCCGGGCGGCAGCAAGAAAAAAGCCCTCGAACAAATTGCCAACCTGATCGCTCGCGAAGTGCCGGATCTGGAGATGCAAGATGTCTTCGAGGCGCTCGTCGCCCGTGAAAAACTGGGTTCCACCGGTTTTGGTAACGGCATCGCGATTCCACACTGCCGCCTCAAAGGGTGCGCAGATCCGATAAGCGCTCTGATACACCTGGAAGCCCCCATCGATTTCGACGCCATCGACGGCGCACCGGTCGACCTGCTGTTTGTCCTGCTGGTCCCGGAAGCTGCCACCGATGCGCATCTGGAACTGCTTCGGCAGATCGCCAGCATGCTTGATCGCAAGGAAGTACGTAACAGACTACGCAGCGCCAGCAGCAATGAAGCGCTCTATCAGGTTGTTCTGGATGAACAAAACGAGAAGTAATCATGCGTTTGATCATCGTCAGTGGCCGCTCCGGCTCTGGTAAAAGTACTGCCCTGAATGTTCTGGAGGACAGTGGCTTTTATTGCATCGACAACCTGCCCGCCGGGTTGCTGCCGGAACTGGCCGAACGCGCGCTGATCCACACTGAGCTAGCGCAGCCGCTGGTTGCCGTGTCGATCGATGCCCGCAACTTGCCCAGCCACCTTTCCCGGTTCCCTGAGCTGTTGGAGGAAGTGCGCGCCAAGCATATTCACTGCGATGTGCTGTACCTGGATGCCGACGAGGAGACCCTGCTCAAGCGCTTCTCCGAAACCCGGCGGCGCCACCCGCTCAGCAGCCCCCATCGCTCCCTTGCCGAAGCGATTGAGGACGAGACCAAGCTGCTGGGGCCGATCATCGATCTGGCCGACCTGAAGATCAATACCACCAGCCTCAACCTGTATCAACTGCGCGATGCTATCAAGCTGCGGCTGCTGAACCAGCCGGAGCCTGGCACGGCCTTTCTCGTGGAGTCCTTTGGGTTCAAGCGCGGCATGCCGGTAGACGCCGATCTGGTGTTCGATGTGCGCTGCCTGCCTAACCCTTACTGGAAGCCGGAATTGCGTGACCAGTCCGGGCTGGATCAGCCGGTCGCTGATTACCTGGCGGCGCAACCGGATGTGGAGGAGATGTTCCAGGACATCTCCACTTACCTGCTCAAGTGGCTGCCACGTTTTGCCGCAAGCAACCGAGCCTATGTGACCATTGCCATCGGCTGCACCGGCGGCCATCACCGCTCGGTTTACCTGACGGAGCGCCTGGGTCAGGTGCTGCAACAAACCCTCAAGAACGTCCAGGTTCGCCACCGCGACCTCAGCTGAAAGGAACACTCACGCGATGCCCGCTCGTGAAATTGAAATCATCAACAAGCTGGGCCTCCACGCCCGGGCCTCGGCAAAATTTGTCGGCGTTGCTGGAAAATACCCCTGCAAGATCCGCGCAGGACGCACGCCGGAGTCGATGGTTGATGGCAAAAGCATCATGGCGATGATGATGTTGGCGGCCGGCAAGGGCACTACGATTCACCTGGAGACCGAAGGCGATCAAGAAAAAGAGGCAATGGACGCCTTGGTAGAGTTGATCAACAACTTCTTCGACGAAGGGGAATAACCTCCCGGCGCTTTATCCCAACGCGGTATCCATCGCCATCATCACGCAAAACCCGATACATAGGCCCAGGCTGGCTAGCTTTTCGTGGCCATTGCGCCGCGACTCCGGGATCACTTCGTGAGTGACCACCAGCAGCATCGCCCCAGCGGCCAGCGCCAGCCCAAGGGGCAGCAGCATTTCCGCCAGGCTTACCAGCCAGGCGCAGAGCACGGCAAATACGGGTTCGACCAACCCCGACGCGGCGCCGATCATGAAGGCCTTGACCCGCGACATGCCCGCACCCGCCAGCACCAACGCAATCACCAAGCCTTCGGGTACATCCTGCAAAGCAATGCCCATGGCCAGGCTATCGGCATCCGGCATACCGCCCCCCGCCGATACGCCCACCGCCATGCCTTCAGGAATGTTGTGGGCAATGATCGCAAACACAAACAGCCAGATGCGTGGCGCAATCACCGGGTGCTCCGGCGTACCCACCAGCATTTCCGGGCTGGCGCCTGAGACCTTGCGGTCAACCAAATAAAGCCCGAACGCCCCCAGCATGATGCCGAAGCTGACCAGGCCACTGGCCCCCCAGGGCGAAAGCCCAAGGCTTTCAGCTGCCGCGATGCCCGGCACCACCAGCGAAAACGCGGTGGCAGCCAGCATCACACCCGCCCCGAAGCCTAGCAACGTATCGTTCAAGGCAGCCGGCATGCGTTTTATCACCAATACCGGCACCGCGCCCAGTGCAGTGCCCAGGGCGCAAATCGAACCACCCTGCAGCGCCCGCAGGATGCGCGGTTCCAAGTCGAGCCAAGCCAGACCATGGGCCACCAGCAATGCAGTACCTGCCAACAGCAGCAGCGAGCCAAATGCATAACGAAACAATCGCACGCTGCCGATCGCCAGAGTTTCAGTGCCCATAGTCGGCCTTAGTGCTTGTCATGGAGAGACGCATCAAGCCATGGCAGCCTGATAGCGGGCGGCGACTTCTGGCCAGTTGATAACACTGTAGAAGGCATTGATGTATTCCGGGCGGCGGTTCTGATAGCGCAGGTAATACGCGTGCTCCCAGACATCCAGGCCAAGGATCGGCGTATTGCCATTCATCAACGGGCTGTCCTGATTGCCGCTGCTTTCCACCACCAGTGTCTTCTGCGGGGTGACGCTCAACCAGGCCCAGCCACTGCCGAAGCGGGTCAACGCCGCTTTGGTAAACGCCTCTTTGAAGCTCTCGAAACCGCCCAACTGCTGGTCAATTGCCTGACCCAGCACGCCCTCCGGTTTGCCGCCGCCCTGGGGCGACATCACTTCCCAGAACAAAGAATGGTTGGCGTGCCCGCCTCCTTGGTTGATCACAGCCGCACGCAGTTTTTCCGGCAGTTGTTGTACGCTGGCGACCAGTTTTTCTACCGGCCATTCAGCGAACTCAGTGCTTTGCACCGCTGCGTTGAGGTTATTGATGTATGTCTGATGGTGCTTGGTGTAGTGAATTTCCATGGTTTGCGCATCAATGTGCGGCTCCAGGGCATCGTAGGCATAAGGCAAGGCAGGCAAGGTGTAAGCCATATCAGTGTGCTCCGTAGTGAGGCGTGGTCGGTTGGGCTGCGGCACCTCCGAGCAAGCGATGGGTACGCGGGTACTCGCCGTGCTCGCTGATGAAATTCAACAGTTCAACGTAGGTTTTGCTGCTCTGGCGCGCTGCGGCGTCACGCAGTTGCGGGGTGAGGCGTGGGTCCTGCATGGTCTGCAGCAAGCGTTGGTGAATGGCGCACAGATACTCCGCGCTTTCTTCCGGCTGGTTGAGGCGCAGGTGCACGTCCGCGAGGTTGTGATGGGAAATCACGCAGGCTGCCACGGCCTCGTCGGCATCCGCCCAGCGTTCGAACAGCACCTGGGCCAGGGCAAGGGCCTGCAGATACGCCTCGCGCGCGTCCACCCATTCGCCCTGCATGAAGCATCGATTAGCCCGTTCGATCGTGCGTTTCCAGTGCTCCATGGTGAGCCTCCAAAGCAGGGTGGGGTGATTACACGCCGCCGGCGGTGAGTTTTTCCGGGTCCAACAGCGTTTCCAATTGGCTGCGCGGCAAATCGGTGTGTTCAAGCGCCACATCGAGCACCGGACGCCCCTGCTGATAGGCCTTCTTGGCGATTTCAGCGGCTTTCTGGTAACCGATGATCGGGTTGAGCGCTGTCACCAGAATCGGATTGCGCGATAACGCCTCGTTGAGCTTGGCTTCGTTGACCTTGAAGCTGGCGATGGCTTTATCGGCCAGCAGGCGGCTGGAGCTGGCTAGCAGCTCCAGGCTGCTGAGCAAGTTCTGGGCGATGACCGGCAGCATCACGTTTAGCTCAAAATTGCCGGACTGACCGGCGACGGTGATTACCGTGTCATTGCCGATCACCTGCGCTGCGACCATGGCGGTTGCTTCCGGAATCACCGGATTGACCTTGCCCGGCATTATCGACGAGCCCGGTTGCAGCCCCTCCAACTCGATCTCACCCAGACCTGCCAGCGGACCGGAGTTCATCCAGCGTAGGTCATTGGCGATTTTCATCAGCGACACCGCAGTGGCTTTCAACTGGCCTGAAACGGCGACGGCGGTGTCCTGGGAGCCAATCAATGCAAATAGGTCCTTGCCCGGCGTGAACTTAACGCCGGTCAGGCTGCTGAGTTGCTGGCTGAAGCGCGCCGCGAATTGCGGATGTGCGTTGATGCCAGTGCCCACCGCAGTCCCGCCTTGGGCCAAGGCTTGCAGGCTGGGCAGCAAATCCTGCAAGTGGCCGATATTGGCCTTGAGTTGCTGCGCCCAACCGTTGAGTACCTGGCTCATGCGCACGGGCATGGCGTCCATCAGGTGTGTACGGCCGGTCTTGATAAAGGGGTGAACCTCTTCAGCCTTGTGTTCGATCACCTGCACCAGATGCAGCAGAGCCGGCAGCGCTTGCTCATGCAGGACCAGTGCGGCACTCACATGGATAGTGGTGGGAATGATGTCGTTGCTGCTCTGGCCGCAGTTCACATGGTCATTGGGGTTGACCGCCTCACCCAGCAAACGGCTGGCCAAGGTTGCAATCACTTCATTGGCATTCATATTGGAGCTGGTGCCGGAGCCGGTCTGGAAGATATCCACCGGGAAATGGCGCATGTAATCGCCTTCCAGCAAGCCCTGGGCGGCATCGACGATGGCCTTGCCCTGCCCTTCGCTGATTTGCTTGAGCTCCACGTTCACCTTGGCAGCCGCCGCTTTGGCCAGGATCAGCGCGCGAATGAACTGCGCGGGCATTGGCTGATGGCTGATCGGGAAATTGTTCACCGCGCGTTGGGTCTGGGCGCCATACAGGGCATCGGCGGGAACATGCAGTTCGCCCATGCTGTCGCGTTCGATACGGGTGTTACTCATCGGAAGATCCTTGCACCAGGTCAGAAACAGAAAGGGACGGCAGCAACTGGCACGTTGCCAACTGCCAGGCAAAGGCCTGCCAGCGCTTGAGGCGACAGGCGCAATGAGAGAGTTTTTCCAGGTCGCGCAACGGGCGCCAGGCTTGATCCAGACACAGTGATCGCCAGTGCCAGGGCAAGGCGATATCACTGGCGGTGTCGATCAACAGGCGAAACGAGGTTTCAGCGATGGTCCACGGGTGCGTTGCGGTGCAGCACGCCAGGTATCGACCCTCGCTGAGGTAATGTTCGATCAGCCGCGGTTCGTTGGGGTCCAGACCGCAGCGGATCTGACGGCTCATCCAGCGCCAACTTTCCAGGTAAGGATCCTCGTGCAGGACAGAATTCATGATCCACACTCGCTCGGTAATGATATTTATTATTAAATGATATTGAGAATCAAAACAAGCATAGGCGTTAAGTCGACTTTTCAGCCGCCCACAAAAAAGGCGCGCCATCTGTGAGATGGCGCGCCTTTTTTGTGGGCGGTCAGTCGGAAGGATCAGCTGCCGGCGACCGTCATCCGCTCAATCAATACCGAACCGGTGTGGATGTTGCTGCGCCGCTCTACGTCATTCCCCACCGCAATGATTTGCTTAAACATGTCACGCATATTGCCAGCAATGGTGACTTCCTGGACGGCAAACTGAATCTCGCCGTTCTCCACCCAGAACCCCGCCGCGCCGCGCGAATAGTCACCGGTGACCATGTTCAGGCCATGGCCCATCAACTCGGTGACCAGCAGGCCACGGCCCATACGCCGCAACAGCGCTGCCTGATCTTCATCGCCGTGGGTCACGAACAGGTTATGCACGCCCCCCGCATTCGCGGTGCTGGGCAACCCGAGCTTGCGACCGGAATAAGTACCCAGCACATAGGACACCAACTCGCCTTTCTCGACGAACGGCTTGGCATAGGTCGCCAAGCCATCACCGTCGAACGAGGTGCTGCCCATGGCACGCATCAAGTGTGGACGTTCATCGATGGTAAGCCATTCTGGAAACAGCGTTTGGCCGATTGCCCCTTCCAGGAACGAGGATTTGCGATACAGATTGCCGCCGGAAATCGCCCCGAGGAAACTGCCGAACAAACCGCCGGCCAGTTCCGCAGAAAACAGGACCGGCACTTCGCAGGTCGGCACCGGACGCGCGCCCAGGCGGCTCGCGGCACGCTGCGCGGCCTTCTGGCCGATGCTGACAGGGTCAGCCAGGAGTTCGCCCTGACGGTTCACGTCATACCAGTAATCCCGCTGCATCTGGCCATTGGCCTCGGCGATCATCACGCAGCTCAAACTATGGCGAGTGGAGGCGTAACCGCCGATAAAACCGTGGCTGTTGCCGTATACACGGCAGCCTTGGTGGGTATTGAGCGTGGTGCCATCGGCGTTCTTGATCCGAGAATCGGCGTCAAACGCGGCGGCCTCACAGACCAGCGCCTGCTCGATGGCCTGTTCCGGGGTGATGTCCCAGGCATGGAAAAGATCAAAGTCCTTTACATCCTTGGCCATCAGGGCTTTATCGGCCAGACCCGAACTTTCATCCTCGGAAGTGTGCTTGGCGATCGCCAATGCAGCGGCAACCGTCTCGCGGATCGCCTCCGCGCCACTGGCCGAGGTACTCGCCGAACCTTTGCGCTGCCCCACATACAAGGTGATGCCAAACCCCTGGTCGCGATTGAACTCAACAGTTTCCACTTCACGCTGACGCACCGACGTCGACAGCCCCTGCTCCAGCGACACCGCGACTTCACAGGCACTGGCCCCCTGGCGCTTGGCCTCGGCAAGAATCTGCTCGACTTGTTCCTGCAGTGCCGGTAACGCTTGCGGACCGACGCTTTGGGCTGCACTCATGGTTTTCTCCACTCAAATTCTGCTTTCGGTTAAGGCCATCGAGCGACCGGGCCGGACAAGCGGCCCCCGACTGGTTATCATGGCGGCGTTTCTTTGCGGACTGCCACCATGGTTGATTCTTACGACGACTCCCTCGATGGGGAGAAAAGCAAATCCCAGGTCAAACGTGAGCTGCATGCTCTGGTTGACCTCGGCGAGCGCCTTACAACGCTCAAAAAAGACTTGATTGCCAAATTGCCACTGACCGACGAAATGCGCCGGGCGCTTGCGGATGCGCCCAAGCACACCTCGAATATCGCGCGCAAACGGCATATCTCGTTTATCGGCAAGCTGATGCGCGATCAGGACATTGACGCCATTCTCACCTTGCTCGATCAAACCGATGCCTCCACTCGCCAGTACAACGAACGCTTCCATAACCTGGAGCGTTGGCGTGACCGCCTGATCTCGGGCGATGACGCGGTGCTGGAGAAGTTCGTGCTGGACTACCCGGACGCGGACCGCCAACAACTGCGCTCCCTGATCCGTCAGGCCCAGCACGAGCTGGCGCATAACAAGGCGCCGGCCACCAGCCGTAAAATCTTCAAGTACATCCGTGAGCTGGACGAGACTCAACGCGGCCTGCGCTGATCCTCTTCCCCGGGTGGCGGCCTTCGCCACCCGAAGCTCCCGTGCTTACGAGCCCGTGCCCCCCACGGTGATCGCATCAATCTTCAGCGTTGGCTGGCCGACACCCACCGGCACCGACTGCCCATCTTTACCGCAAGTACCCACGCCGCTGTCCAGGGACAGATCGTTACCCACCATGGACACCTTGCTCATGGCTTCCGGCCCGTTGCCGATCAACGTGGCGCCTTTGACCGGCGCGGTGATTTTGCCGTCCTCGATCAAATACGCCTCGCTGGTGGAAAACACGAACTTACCGCTGGTGATATCCACCTGGCCGCCGCCGAGGTTGGCACAGTAGATGCCGCGTTTGACCGAGGCGATGATTTCCGCCGGGTCGCTTTCGCCAGCCAGCATGTAGGTGTTGGTCATGCGCGGCATCGGCAGGTGCGCATAGGATTCGCGCCGACCGTTACCGGTGCGTGCCACACCCATCAGACGCGCGTTGAGCTTGTCCTGCATATAGCCCTTGAGCACGCCGTTTTCGATCAAGGTGGTGCACTCGGTAGGGGTGCCTTCGTCGTCCACGCTCAGCGAACCACGGCGACCGGCGAGGGTACCGTCGTCGACGATGGTGCACAGTGAGGACGCCACGCGCTCGCCCATGCGCCCGCTGTAGGCCGAGCTGCCCTTGCGGTTGAAGTCACCTTCCAGGCCGTGGCCCACTGCTTCGTGAAGCAACACCCCGGACCAACCCGACCCCAGCACTACGGGCAACGTGCCCGCTGGCGCCGGAATGGCTTCCAGATTCACCAATGCCTGACGCAGTGCTTCACGGGCATAGCCCATGGCACGATCCTCACTGAGGAAATAACGGTAATCGGTTCGCCCGCCACCGCCATGGCCGCCGCGCTCGCGACGGCCGTTCTGCTCGACGATCACGCTGACGTTGAAGCGCACCAGCGGCCGCACATCCGCCGCCAGGCTGCCATCGGTGGATGCCACCAAGATGCGCTCCCACACACCGGCCATGCTGACGCTGACCTGCTGGATACGCGGGTCGAGGGCGCGAGTGGCGGCGTCGACACGCTTGAGCAGCTCGACCTTCTCGGCACGGCTGATCACTTCCAAAGGATTATCCGGTGCGTATAGCTGGGCCACGTCCTGGCTGCTGAACGCCTGCACCGTGCCATGCTGGCCGGCGCGGGAAATCGAGCGCGCCGCGCGAGCCGCCAGCCCCAGGGCTTCCAGAGTAATGGCGTTGCTGTAGGCAAAGCCGGTTTTTTCACCGGACTGCGCACGCACGCCCACGCCTTGGTCAAGGTTGAAACTGCCTTCCTTGACGATGCCGTCTTCCAGGGACCAGGACTCGGAAATCTGCCCCTGGAAATACAGGTCGGCCGCGTCGATGCCCGGCCCGGCCAGATCACCCAGCACCGTTTGCAAGTTTTCGATGGTCACGCCACCGGGTGCCAGGAGGTGTTCACTGACTGAGGACAACAACTCGCTCATAGATTTGGCCTTAAATTCATCGTTCCGAAGCAGGCCGCTGTGCGCCCTGCGAGAAAAAGCGCCGGTGGTTGACCACCGGCATGCGCGCCCGAATCGACGCTTGTTCACTGCTGTCGCGAGCAGCTAACAGCACCGCTTCGCCTTGATCCTGTTGTGCCAGCACCCGTCCCCACGGGTCGACAATCGCCGCGTGGCCGTAGGTTTCCCGTGGCCCCGGATGCACACCGCCCTGAGCCGCCGCGAGCAGGTAGCATTGGGTCTCGATGGCCCGTGCCCTAATCAGCACATCCCAATGCGCAGCGCCGGTCACTGCGGTAAACGCCGACGGCGCGGTAATCAGTTCGGCCCCCGCTGCACGCAATTCGCTGTACAGCTCCGGGAAGCGCAGGTCATAACACACCGACAAGCCCAAGCGCCCCACCGGCGTGTCCGCCACCACCACGTTGCTTCCAAAAGCATAGTCGTCGGACTCGCGATAGCGACCTCGCGCATCGGCAACGTCCACATCGAACAGATGCAGCTTGTCGTAACGGGCAACGATTTCGCCATGGTCATCGATCAATAGCGAGCAGGCGTTGGACTTGGCCTGCGGTTGGCCCTCTGGCGGCAACGGCAACGTACCAGCCACTATCCATAAGGTGAGGTCGCGGGCGGCTTGTTTCAACCATGGCAGGATCGGGCCCTCGTCCAGTGCCTCGGCGCGACCGATGTCCGCCACATCGCGACGGCCCATGGCAGCGAAGTTTTCCGGCAACACCGCCAGTTTCGCCCCGCCCGCCGCCGCTTGCTCAAGCAGGCGCCGAGCCTGCGCCAGGTTGGCCAGCACGTCGCTCTGGCTGACCATTTGAATTACCGCAAAGGACATGGGGCCTACTCCGCAATGGACATGCACCAGGAAAAAAGAGCCCCCATGCTACCGCGCAGGCACTCAGTTTGGTTTTTCGAATGGCTTGTCAAAGGTGATTTTGGGGTCCTTCCAGGGCCCTTCCACCTTGTATTGCACGCTGGCGAAACGTGACACACGGTCGCCGATCAGCTTGTCGATCAGGAACAGGGCACCACCCACCGCTGGCGCACCGACAATCAATGCGGCAATCGGAAGGTTATTGGTGACCGGTAACGTCACCAGCAGCTTCGCATCGACGCGATCGGCTACCAGGTCCAGCGTGCCATTGAGTTCCAGGTTACTCGACGGCCCAGTCAGGGTGATCGGCTCACGGGTGACGAATACTCCATTGCTGGCCGCCAGCAGGCCTTTGACGCGGTCATAGCTCAATCCCTTGCCGAGCAGGTCGGAGAAGTCCAGACGCAGTCGACGGCCGATGGAGTTGAAGTTGAGCAGGCCAAACACCCGCAGGGCCTGAGCTCCGCCTTCCACTTCGACGAACTGGCCTTTGCGGAATGCAGCGTCCAGGCTGCCGGAGAAGCGTTTCGGCCCCACCCAGGCCGGCGAGCCCGGCCAGCGACCGTCCACATCCAGATGGAAGTCCTCGCTGGTCACGGTTGGTGCAAAGCCCCAGCCCTTGAGCACATCGGCGATGTTTTTGCCGTCCAAGCGGCCTTTGTACCAACTGCTGCTATCGCCCGGCGCACCTTCCCAACCACCTGCCCCCTTGAGCTGCATGCCCTTGAGGCCCAGATCCAGATTGTTGAAGGCCAAGCCTTTGGCGGTAGGCCGGATCTTCAGCGACCAGGCCCCTATCAGGTCAGGCCCCTGGAACAACTGATCGATGCTGATATCCAGCGCCGGAATATCCTTGGGATCGACGCTCGCCAACGGGTCCGGCGCATTTTCATCCGCCTGGACGGTCGGATCCACGGCCGGCAGTTTTACGTACTGCAGGTCGACCACAATCGGCGCGCCCTTGGCGTCCGGCAAGCTCACGCGGCCCTTGGCCTGCTGGCTGTCGAGCTGCATGGTCCAGGCAGCGGGCTTGCGGTCCAATTGCAAACTGACCTGATCGAACTGGGTGCCCAAGCCGGTAAGCTTGCCGATTTTGAAATCGGCACTGCTCAGCAGTTGCTTGGCGCTGCCGCCAGGATCGTTGCCGGCGTACTGATTAACCAGTTTTTTCCAAGGGTCGATATCCAGCTCCGAGAGCACGCCACGAACCCGTAACCCCTTGCCACCCGGCAGCACCGCGTCACCGTCACCGAGGAACAGCTCACCGCGGCCCTCATTGAATTTGTCCGGCGGCGCAGCGAAGGTGAAATTCGCCAGCTCGCCGTAGTCGAACCAGTAACGCCGCTCGGCGCCCTGCAAGGTCATGCGGAATGTGCTGTCACGCCCCTGACTGGCCGGCATGCCGAACGGTGCCGGCAAATCCACCGCCACCCCTTTGAGGTTGGAACTGACCATCAGTTGGCTGTCGGCTCCGTCCAGATTGAGTTGCAACTGGTAGGGGATATCGCCGGACACGGGCAACGGCTGAGTGATTTTCAACCAGTCGGTCAGCCGCTTGACCGTGACCTGGCCCTTAGCAACCACGCGGGTGCTGATATTGCCCGGTTTGCCATCGGCGAAGATCTGCGCCGTGACCGGTCGCTCGAACACCTGGGCGGAGATGTTCTGGCCACTGAGCCCCTTGGCGCTGTCGAAACGGAAATCGCCCTTGAGCTGCGTCAGGTCCAGGGTTGGCTCGGCCAACTGCAGGCGGGCCTTATCGGTCTGGAAATCCACCACGATCTTGGGCTCTGTGCCTTTGGCCAGGGGGATGTCCAGGTCGAGCTTACCTTGCAGATCGCCCTCGCCCTTCCAGCCGGCGAATGTCGACGCCGTGCCGATCGGGGCCTCCTGCAGGATTTTCAAACCGTCGCCCAGGCCGCCGGCGAAATTGCCGGTGAGCAGCAGATGGCTGTCTTTGCCCGCCGGAGCGTGGGGAATGTTGACGTAGATGTCCTTGACCTGAGTGTCGAGCAACTGGCCCTTGCTGGCCAGAATGCGCACGCAGCTCTCCTCGACGAACACCTCACCATCGACCTTGCTCACATGAGGCCAGCCCGGCTGGAAGGCCAGCTCGGCGTCATGCACTTTGAAAAACAGGCTGATATTGCGCGCCGCTCGCACCGCATCGTGGTTCAGCGAGCCTTGGTACTGGAAGAAGCCTTCGTCCACCGCCCCCTTGAGAATCGCCGTGCGCAGCCATTCATCCAGGGCCGGGCTCAACACCGCCGGCAGGTATTTGGGGGTAAAGCGTCCATCACCGTCCACCAGGCCGACGCGCAGGTCCATGTAGTCTTCCTGGCTGTGGTCGAAATGCAGGCGGATCAGGAAGTCGGCGGCGATCTTGCCTTCCTCCCCCAGCACCTTGATGTAAGGCGCAATCAGGGTGAAGCCTTGCTTGTCCAAGGTCCACGTGAGGCGCGCATTGGCCTGAATGTATTGCCAGGGCTTGGCGAAGATCGGGTCCAGGTGCAGGGAAAAATCCTTGCTGTCCATGCGTAGCTCGCCATGGCCCAGGTTACCGCTGATGCTGCCGGATACATTGCGCGCGGCCGGCGCGCCGGAATAGGCATCGAAACCCACGCGTTCGAGGTTGGCGGCGAAACTGACTTTTTCATCGGTGCTGTCCTGGGGGCGGAAGTCCACCAGCACATTACGCAACAAGCCCGTCGCCTTGAGATGCTCGACGGTTTTGGCGAAACCCTCCGGCAGCGGCGCCAGCGCGTTGAGCAACGGGGTAATGGGGGTCAGGTCCAGCCGATCGGCCTGTAGTTTCCAGACTTCCTGGTCCTTATCGGTGGCCAAGGTCTGCTGCAATTGCAGGCGCGATTCCCAGCGGGTTTCCCCCAGGCTCATCGCCAGCGAATCGAACAGTACTTTGAGGCCTGTCTCGCTACGTTGCAGATACGCGGTAAGGGCAAGGTTTTCGATATGTACGGGCTTGCGCTCGGCGTAGCTGCCTTTGACCTGAGGCGAATTGAGGCGCGCCACGGCGCTTTGCACGGTGCCGTTGCCCCAGTTCAGCCAGAACTCGCCACCGGCCTTCAATTGCGTGAGTTTCCACTGCTGCGTCAGTCGAGCCGGAATCCACTTGGCCCAGTCGCTCTGAGGCAGGCTCAGGTAAGCCTGGATCTCGGCATCCCTCCATTGGCTGGCGCGGATGCGGCTGCGCAGGCTCATGGCCAGCGGCTGGCCGTCGGGCAGGGTCAGGCGCGCGTCGAGACGCTGGCGGGTCATGCCGGTGTGTAGGCTCAGTCCCACGTAAGTCAGGGTCAGCGGCGGCTGATCGAACGGCTGCAAGGTTACCTGGCTGTCGAGCAGCGACACACGCTTGACCATCTGCATGCGGGTAAGCAGTTGCTGCGGGTCGAGGGGCTGATCGTCCTGTAACGGCAAGCCCTGCAAGGCCCAGCGGCCGTCCTTGTCTTCCTTGGCACTCAGTTGCAGCCCGCTGAGCTGCAGGTGGGCGATGCGCACTTCACGGGCGGTCAGGCTGGCCCAGATATCCGGCACCACTTCAACCTGATCCAGGCGCAAGGCACTGCTGCCCTCGCCCACCATCACGTCATGGGCGAGCAGCACGGGCGCGAAGCCGCTCCAGCGGCCTTCAAGGCTGCCGATGTGCATGGGCATGCCTAGCGCGGCCTCCGCCTTGGCCTGGACCTCGGCACGATACTCGGCCACCAGCGGGGTCAATTCACGTCCAAGGCTTACGTACACCGCCGCCAACACCAGCAGCAAGGCGCACAGGCCCAGGCCCCAACGGGTCAAGGCGGCAAAAAAGCGTGTCAGACGCTCCATGTCAGGCGACCCTCAAGGCAGTAGTCGGGCGGCAGGTCAGTGCCGCCGGTCTCATTAAAAAGAAGCGATTGCGGGATCAGAGCAGCACCACGTCGTATTGTTCCTGGGAATACATGGTTTCGACCTGAAAGCGAATCGTGCGACCGATAAACCCCTCAAGTTCGGCGACGTTACCGGACTCTTCATCCAGCAAACGGTCGACCACTTTTTGATTGGCAAGCACTCTATAACCTTCGGCCTGGTAAGCCCGCGCCTCTCGTAAGATTTCCCGGAAAATCTCATAGCAAACCGTTTCCGGGGTTTTCAGCTTTCCACGTCCTTGGCAACTGCTGCACGGTTCGCACAGCACTTGTTCCAGGCTCTCACGGGTGCGCTTGCGGGTCATCTGCACCAAACCCAGCTCGGTGATGCCGATGATATTGGTCTTGGCGTGATCGCGTTCCAGCTGTTTTTCGAGGGTGCGCAACACCTGGCGCTGATGCTCTTCATCTTCCATGTCGATGAAGTCGATGATGATGATGCCGCCCAGGTTGCGCAGGCGCAGTTGGCGGGCGATAGCCGTGGCCGCTTCGAGGTTGGTCTTGAAAATGGTTTCTTCAAGGTTGCGATGGCCGACGAACGCACCGGTGTTGACGTCGATGGTAGTCATGGCCTCCGCCGGGTCCACCACCAGATAGCCGCCGGACTTGAGCGGCACCTTGCGCTCCAAGGCTTTCTGGATTTCGTCCTCGACGCCATACAGGTCGAAAATCGGCCGTTCACCGGGGTAGTGTTCCAGGCGGTCAGCGATTTCCGGCATCAGCTCTACAACGAATTGCGTGGTGCGCTGGAAGGTTTCCCGCGAGTCGATGCGAATCTTCTCAATTTTTGGGCTGACCAAATCGCGCAGAGTACGCAGGGCCAGGCCCAAGTCTTCATAGATCACGCTGGGCGCGCCGATAGTCTTGATCTGTGCGCCGATCTGGTCCCACAACCGCCGCAGATAACGGATGTCCATGAGGATCTCGTCAGCGCCGGCCCCTTCGGCGGCGGTGCGCAGGATAAAACCACCTGCTTCCTTGATGCCCTCGGCGGCCACGCAGTCGCTGACCACTTTTTTCAAGCGCTCGCGCTCGGCTTCGTCTTCGATCTTCAGGGATATGCCGACATGCGCGGTACGCGGCATATACACCAAGTAGCGCGACGGAATCGACAGTTGTGTGGTCAGGCGTGCCCCTTTGGAGCCGATGGGGTCCTTGGTGACTTGCACCACCAGGCTCTGCCCTTCGTGCACCAGGGCACTGATGCTTTCGACCGCCGGGCCCTCGCGCAGCGAGATCTCCGAGGCATGGATGAACGCGGCACGGTCCAGGCCGATGTCGACGAATGCCGCCTGCATCCCCGGCAATACCCGCACGACTTTGCCTTTGTAGATATTGCCTACGATCCCGCGTTTCTGAGTACGCTCGACGTGCACTTCTTGCAGAACACCGTTCTCTACCACCGCCACGCGCGATTCCATCGGCGTGATATTGATCAGAATCTCTTCACTCATGGCTGGGTCTCGTTCAGGCGTTTTCACAATAGTGACCGATCGCTTAAGGCTGGGCGCTGGAGTCAGGCATTCAGCGCACGGTAAGGTTTTGCCAACAGGGTATGCCGAATTGGGCGAGCAGTTGTGCGGTTTCGCACACCGGCAGGCCAACCACGGCGGAATAACTGCCGTTGAGCCCGGTAACGAAAATCGAGCCAAGCCCTTGAATAGCATAGCCGCCCGCCTTGTCCTGGGGCTCGCCACTGCGCCAATAGGCGGTCGCCTCCTCCACGCTAATTGCGCGAAAACGTACCAGGCTGCTGACACATTGCGTTTCACAACGCTGGCCGTCAGTCAGAGCAATCGCGGTCAGAACCTCATGTTCACGCCCTGCTAAGGCCATCAACATGGCCAAAGCGTCGGCCTGATCCACGGGTTTGCCGAGGATCAGGCCATCCACGATCACAGCGGTATCGGCGCCCAATACACAGGCCGCCGAAGCTTGCCCAAGCGCTGCGAAACCGGCCATGGCCTTGCCGCGCGCGAGACGTTTGACGTAGGCAACAGCGGATTCATTGGCAAGAGGAGTTTCATCGATAGCGGCACTGACGACGGTGAAAGGCACACCGATCTGAGTCAGCAGTTCACGCCGCCGGGGAGAACCGGAGGCCAGATAAAGGGTATTCATTGCAGACTCTCCCTGTAGGGTTCGATAACCAGGCAGAGCCTCGCAATCCGTTCAATTGATCTTGTAGCGACGACATAACCCACGCAGACCGAAGCTGATCCACGGCCACAGTAAGGCACTGACCAGCGCGGGCAATACCAGCGCCAGGGTTGGCTGACGGTTACCGGTCAGGGCACTGAGCCACAGCTGCACCAACTGCGCCAGGCCGAAAATCACCAGAATCACCAGGCATTGCTGCCACATCGGAAACATGCGCAGACGCTGCTGCAACGACAACACCAGGAACGTAATAAGGGTCAGGATCAACGCGTTCTGGCCCAGCAAGGTGCCATAGAGTACGTCCTCCGCCAAGCCCAGGAACATGGCGGTGACCATGCCGACTTTATGCGGCAGGTTCAGGGACCAGAACGCCAGCAACAACGCCAGCCAGAGCGGACGCAGGATCTCCATGAACTGAGGCAGCGGTGACACGCTGAGTAGCAAGCCGATGGCAAAGCTTAGCCAGACGATCCAGCCATTTCGCGAATGGGTACTGGCCATTATTCCTCTCTCTGCCGCGTGGTGGCCGGCGCCGCAACCGCAGGAGGCTTGGCGGCAGGTGCTGTGGTTGCTGGCGGCTTAGTAGCGGCGGGTTTGACTGGATGCGCGCTATGGGCCGCAGGCTTGGCCGGCGTGGCCACAGGGGCAGTCGCTGCCGGGGCTGCTGCTGGAGTCACTGGGCTTGCCGGAGCGGGCTTGGGCACGGTCGCGGGAATAATCGGCGCAGTGCCGTTCTTTTTGTCTTCCGCTTCCTGAGCCTGCGCAGCTTCATTGGCGCGCTCTTCCGGGGTGCGGTTATCGCTGAATACCAGTAACAGATAGCGACTGCGATTCAAGGCAGCGGTAGGCACGGCGCGCACGATGGCGAAGGGCTGGCCGGAATCGTGGATCACTTCCTTGACCGTCGCCACCGGGTAACCCGCCGGAAAGCGCTGACCCAGGCCGGAACTGACCAACAAGTCGCCTTCCTTGATGTCGGCGGTATCGGCCACATGACGCAGCTCCAGACGCTCGGGGTTGCCGGTGCCACTGGCAATCGCGCGCAGCCCGTTACGGTTGACCTGCACAGGAATGCTGTGGGTGGTGTCCGTCAGCAACAGTACCCGCGAGGTGTAGGGCATCAGCTCCACCACCTGGCCCATCAGACCACGCGCGTCCAGCACCGGCTGGCCCAGGACTACGCCGTCGCGCTCACCCTTGTTGATGATGATGCGATGGGTAAAGGGGTTTGGGTCCATGCCGATCAACTCGGCCACTTCGACCTTTTCGTTGACCAGCGCAGAAGAATTGAGCAACTCGCGCAGCCGAACGTTCTGCTCGGTCAGGGCCGCGAGCTTTTGCATGCGCCCCTGCAGCAGCAGGTTTTCAGTCTTGAGTTTTTCGTTCTCGGCGACCAGCTCGGTGCGGCTGCCGAATTGGCTGGCCACGCCTTGGTAGAGACGTTGCGGCAGGTCGGTGATCCAGTAAGTCTGCATCAACACCAGCGACATCTGACTGCGCACCGGCTTAAGCAGTGCGAAGCGCGCATCCACCACCATCAGCGCGACCGAAAGCACGACCAGCACCAATAAGCGCACGCCCAATGAGGGGCCTTTGGCGAAAAGCGGTTTAATAGGCCGCTCCTCCCAGGCAAATATTCTCTTTATTCATACGGCATCAAACCGGCCTGGATGCAGATTGAAGAAGATAAACGCCAACAGGCAGCACTGCAAAGTGCTGCCTGCGGGCGACGCATGGGCAAACCAGCAATGTCTTATTCGCTGGAGAGCAGGTCCATGGTGTGTTTATCCATCATTTCCAGTGCACGACCACCGCCCCGGGCAACGCAGGTCAGCGGGTCTTCGGCAACGATCACCGGCAGGCCGGTTTCCTGGGCCAGCAACTTGTCGAGGTCGCGCAGCAAAGCGCCACCACCCGTCAGGACCAGGCCGCGCTCGGCGATATCGGACGCCAATTCCGGCGGCGATTGCTCCAGGGCGCTTTTCACCGCCTGAACGATGGTTGCCAGGGACTCTTGCAGAGCTTCCAGCACTTCATTGGAGTTCAGGGTGAAGGCACGAGGAACACCTTCGGCCAGGTTGCGACCGCGAACGTCGACTTCACGCACTTCGCCGCCCGGGTAGGCCGTACCGATTTCCTGCTTGATGCGCTCGGCGGTGGATTCGCCGATCAGGCTGCCGTAGTTACGACGCACATAAGTGATGATCGCTTCGTCGAAACGGTCGCCGCCCACGCGGACGGATTCGGCATACACCACACCGTTCAGGGAAATCAGGGCGATTTCGGTAGTACCACCACCGATATCCACCACCATCGAACCGCGCGCTTCCTCAACCGGCAGGCCGGCACCGATGGCGGCAGCCATAGGCTCTTCGATCAGGAACACTTCGCGGGCACCGGCGCCGAGGGCCGATTCACGGATGGCACGACGCTCCACCTGGGTGGACTTGCAAGGCACACAGATCAGCACACGAGGGCTGGGCTGCAAAAAACTGTTTTCGTGAACTTTGTTGATGAAGTACTGCAGCATCTTTTCGCAGACACTGAAGTCGGCGATCACGCCGTCCTTCATCGGACGAATGGCGGCAATATTGCCGGGTGTCCGGCCGAGCATGCGCTTGGCCTCGGTGCCGACGGCAACGACACTTTTCTGATTACCATGGGTCCGAATGGCCACAACCGATGGCTCATTCAGAACGATACCGCGCTCGCGCACGTAAATAAGGGTGTTGGCAGTGCCCAGGTCAATGGAAAGATCGCTGGAAAACATGCCACGCAGTTTCTTGAACATGGGAAAGGGACCCTAGGCAACGCGTGGGTAAAAAAGTGCGGCAAACTCTAACAACGACAGGGATTTTGGGCAAGGCGCCAATGTGCTAAATTGGCCGACTTTCTATGCACCAACCCCCACAATCGCGGCCGTAAGACCGTAGAAATGCGGTAGTGTTCCGACAATCTAACACACGGACAGCCTCCGTTCTGTTTTCCACAGGAGATTCCCATGGCGCTTGAACGCTCCGACGTGGAAAAAATCGCTCATCTGGCCTCGCTTGGCCTGAATGAAGCCGATCTTCCACAGACCACCGCAGCCCTGAACAGCATTCTCGGGCTGGTTGACCAAATGCAGGCCGTAAACACCGACGGCATCGAGCCCCTGGCTCACCCGCTGGAAGCCAGCCAGCGCCTGCGCGCAGACGTGGTGACCGAGCGCAATAATCGCGAGGCCTACCAGTCCATCGCGCCAGCGGTCGAAAACGGCCTGTACCTGGTTCCGAAAGTCATCGACTAAAGGGAAAGAGCCTTTCATGCATCACATGACTCTGGCCGAGATCGCCCGCGGTCTCGCCGATAAAAAGTTTTCCTCCGAAGAGCTGACCAAGACCCTGCTGGCGCGTATCGCCGAGCTGGACCCCAAGGTCAACAGCTTCATCAGCCTCACCGAAGAACTGGCCCTGAGCCAGGCCAAGGCCGCCGACACCCGTCGCGCCAGCGGTGAGACCGGCGTACTGCTGGGCGCCCCGATCGCCCACAAAGACCTGTTCTGCACCCAGGGCATTCGCACCAGCTGCGGCTCGAAGATGCTCGACAACTTCAAGGCGCCTTATGACGCCACCGTGGTGTCCAAGCTGGCGACAGCCGGAGCCGTGACCCTGGGCAAGACCAACATGGACGAATTCGCCATGGGGTCGGCCAACGAGTCCAGTTACTTCGGCGCGGTAAAAAACCCGTGGAACCTGGAACATGTGCCGGGCGGCTCCTCCGGCGGTTCGGCAGCCGCCGTTGCCGCACGTTTCCTGCCGGCCGCCACCGCCACCGACACCGGTGGCTCGATTCGCCAGCCGGCGGCGTTCACCAACCTCACCGGTTTGAAGCCCACCTACGGTCGCGTTTCCCGCTGGGGCATGATCGCTTACGCCTCCAGCCTCGATCAGGGCGGCCCGCTGGCACGCACCGCCGAAGACTGTGCGCTGTTGCTGCAAGGCATGGCCGGCTTCGACCCGCAGGACTCCACCAGCATCAATGAACCGGTGCCGGACTACAGCGCCAGCCTCAACACTTCGATCAAGGGCCTGCGCATCGGCGTGCCGAAGGAATACTTCAGCGCCGGCCTCGACCCGCGCATCGCCGAGCTGGTAAACAACAGCATCAAGGAGCTGGAAAAACTCGGCGCCGTGATCAAGGAAATCAGCCTGCCGAACAACCAGCACGCCATTCCTGCCTACTATGTGATCGCGCCCGCGGAAGCCTCCTCCAACCTGTCGCGTTTCGACGGCGTGCGCTTCGGCTATCGCTGCGAGAACCCAAAGGATCTGACCGACCTGTACAAACGCTCCCGTGGCGAAGGCTTCGGTGCCGAAGTGCAGCGCCGCATCATGGTCGGCGCCTATGCCCTGTCGGCCGGCTACTACGACGCGTACTACCTCAAGGCGCAGAAAATCCGTCGTTTGATCAAGAACGACTTCATGGCCGCCTTCGAAGAAGTCGACGTGATCCTCGGCCCGACCACGCCGAACCCGGCCTGGAAGATCGGCGCCAAGACCGGCGACCCGATCGCCGAGTACCTGGAAGACCTCTACACCATCACCGCCAACCTCGCGGGCTTGCCAGGCTTGTCCATGCCGGCCGGTTTCGTCGACGGTCTGCCGGTAGGCGTGCAATTGCTCGCCCCGTATTTCCAGGAAGGCCGCCTGCTCAATGTGGCGCACCAGTACCAGTTGCAGACTGACTGGCACACTCGCACCCCTACCGGCTTCTGAGGAGAACACTATGCAATGGGAAGTCGTGATCGGGCTGGAGATTCATACCCAGCTCGCCACCCAATCGAAGATTTTCTCCGGTAGCGCCACCACTTTCGGTGCCGAGCCCAACACCCAGGCCAGCCTGGTGGACCTGGGCATGCCCGGCGTGTTGCCGGTGCTGAACGAAGAAGCGGTGCGCATGGCAGTGATGTTCGGCCTGGCGATTGACGCCGAAATCGGCCAGCACAACGTATTTGCGCGCAAGAACTACTTCTACCCGGACCTGCCCAAGGGCTACCAGATCAGCCAGATGGAGTTGCCGATCGTCGGCAAGGGCCACCTGGATATCCCGCTGGAAGACGGCACCATCAAACGTGTCGGCGTGACCCGCGCGCACCTTGAGGAAGACGCCGGCAAAAGCCTGCACGAGGAATTCCCCGGCGCCACTGGTATCGACCTGAACCGCGCCGGTACGCCGCTGCTGGAAATCGTCTCCGAGCCGGACATGCGCAGCGCCAAGGAAGCCGTGGCCTACGTCAAGACCATCCACGCCCTGGTGCGCTACCTGGGCATCTGCGACGGCAACATGGCCGAAGGCTCGCTGCGTTGCGACTGCAACGTGTCGATTCGGCCAAAGGGCCAGGTCGAGTTCGGCACCCGCTGCGAGATCAAGAACGTCAACTCGTTCCGCTTCATCGAGAAAGCGATCAACAGCGAAGTGCGTCGTCAGATCGAACTGATCGAAGACGGCGGCAAGGTCATCCAGCAGACGCGTCTGTACGACCCGAACAAAGACGAAACCCGCGCCATGCGCAGCAAAGAGGAAGCCAACGACTACCGTTACTTCCCCGACCCGGACCTGTTGCCGGTGGTGCTGGAGGACTCGTTCCTCAATGACATCCGCGCCACCCTGCCGGAATTGCCGCAGCAAAAACGCGAGCGCTTCCAGGCGCAGTTCGGCCTGTCGGTCTATGACGCCAGCGTGCTGGCCTCCAGCCGCGAGCAAGCGAACTACTTCGAAAAAGTCGTGAGCATTGCCGGCGACGCCAAACTGGCGGCCAACTGGGTGATGGTCGAGCTGGGCAGCCTGTTGAACAAGCAGGGCCTGGAAATCGACGAAGCACCGGTCACCGCCGAGCAACTGGGCGGCATGCTGCTGCGCATCAAGGACAACACCATCTCCGGCAAAATCGCCAAGACCGTGTTCGAAGCCATGGCCAGCGGCGAAGGCAGTGCCGATGAGATCATCGAAAAGCGCGGCCTCAAGCAAGTCACCGACAGCGGCGCCATCTCGGCCGTTCTCGATGAAATGCTGGCGGCCAATGCCGAGCAGGTCGAGCAGTACCGTGCGGCGGACGAAGCCAAGCGCGGCAAGATGTTCGGCTTCTTTGTCGGCCAGGCCATGAAAGCCTCCAAGGGCAAGGCCAACCCGCAACAGGTGAACGAACTGCTCAAAAGCAAGCTCGAAGGCTGACAACGATGAATGGTTCGAGTGAGACTTCACGCTTAACTCGGACTTCCTGTGGGAGGGGGCTTGCCCCCGATAGCGGTGATTCAGTCAACCCAGTGGCGGCTGACACTCAGCTATCGGGGGGCAAGCCCCCTCCCACATTTGTAATGGGGTAACGTGGAAATGAAGCGTCTACTCGGCCTCCTGGCCCTGTTCTCTCTTTTAGGCGGTTGCGCCAGCGGCATCATCGACCCCAACGGCTACGACGAAACTGGCACCGCTTCCTATTACGGCGCCAGACACCACGGCAAGAAGACCGCCAGCGGTGAACCCTTCAACCAGAACGCCCTGACCGCCGCCCATCGGCAACTGCCTTTCGGCACCCAGGTCAAGGTGACCAACCTGAACAACGACCGCTCCGTGGTGGTGCGCATCAATGATCGCGGCCCGCATACCCGTGGGCGACTGATCGACCTCTCACGCAAGGCAGCCGAGCAACTGGGCATGCTGAGCAGCGGCACCGCACGGGTTCGCGTGCAGGCCCTGAGCAACTGAACCACAACGCAAAGGAGCCCTGGCCATTTTCGGATTAACCGCCCTATCCCCCTGGAGCCTGCTGGAATTGATCAGTGGCCTGTTGCTGCTGATCGTCGGCGCCGAAGTTCTGGTACGCGCCGCGGTGCGCCTGGCCGCCAGCCTCAAGGTGCGGCCATTGATCATCGGCCTGACGATCGTCGCCTTCGGCAGCAGCGCACCGCAGATGACGGTCAGCCTGCAAGCCACCTTGGCCGGCAATACCGACATTGCCGTGGGCAGTGTGATCGGCAGCAGCATCTTCAACATCCTGGTGACCCTGGGCCTTTCTGCGCTGATCATCCCGCTGCGCGTTTCGCGACAACTGGTACGCCTGGATATTCCGGTGATGATCCTCGCCGGGCTGCTGGTATTTACCCTGGCCGCCAACGAGGAACTCACGCCGGTCGATGGCGCGCTGCTGCTGGTGGCGCTGATCGCCTACCTCGGTGTGCTGCACTACCAGACCCGCCACTCACGGCGGCCGCGCACCCTCGACACCGTGGCCCAGGCACCGTGGCTGAGCAGCGTGCTGCTGATGTTCGGCGGTTTGCTGGTGCTGGTGCTGGCCGGGCACGTGTTGCTCGGTGCGGCGGTGGATGTGGCGAGCGACCTGGGCCTGTCGGAACGCATCATCGGTCTGACGCTGATCGGCGTCGGCACTTCGCTGCCGTGTATGGCCACTTCCCTGATCGCCGCCCTGCGTGGGCAGCGGGAAATCGCCGTGGGCAACGTGATCGGCAGCAATCTGTTCAATCTGCTGGGTGTGCTGGGCCTGACAGCCGTGCTGGCGCCGTCGCCGCTGTCGGTCTCGCCCAACGCGTTGGTTTTCGATTTGCCGGTGATGCTCGGCGTAGTGGTGCTGTGCCTGCCGGTGTTCTATACCGGCTACCGCGTGACCCGTGCCGAAGGTTTGGTGCTGCTGGGCTTGTACCTGGCGTATGGGCTGCATGTGATGTCGTTCACCACCGGTATGCCCCTGGCCAACAAACTTGAACACTTGATGGTGTATTACATCCTGCCAGTGCTGGTGGCTTTTCTGTTGTTCAGCACGCTGCGAGCCTGGCGCCGCCAACACAAGAGGGAATCGTCATGACCGAGCAGAAAACACCTGGAGTTGAGATGCGTCGCCAGGTGATGGGCGACGCGTTTGTCGACCGCGCACTGGGCAACGCCACGGACTTCACCCAGCCGCTGCAAGACTTCGTTAACGAGCACGCCTGGGGCGCCGTGTGGAACCGCGACGGTTTGCCCCTCAAGACACGCAGCCTAATCACCCTCGCCGCCCTGACCGCGCTCAAGTGCCCGCAAGAACTCAAAGGCCACGTCCGCGGTGCGTTGAACAATGGTTGTAGCGTAGAAGAGATCCGCGAGGCCCTGCTGCACTGCGCGGTGTACGCGGGGGTGCCGGCCGCCATCGATGCGTTTCGAGCGGCGCAGGAAGTGATCGACAGCTACCAGAAAGACGCCTAGATCCAGCCCCCGGCCTGCAACACGAAAATACCGATATTCGTGGTCACCGCCGCCATCAGCGTGGTGATCACGATAATCGCCGCCGCCAGCTCATGATTGCCCTCGGCCGCCCGGGCCATCACAAAGCTGGCAGCTGCGGTCGGCGCACCGAAGTACAAGAACAGAATCCCCAGTTCCGCCCCACGAAAGCCCAGCAGCCAGGCGCCGAGCGTGGCGAGCAGCGGCAGCCAGATCATTTTCATCAGGCTCGCGCTCAACGCCATGCTGCCACTCTTGCGCAGCGCCGCCAGGGACAAGGTGCCGCCGATGCAGATCAAGGCCAGTGGCAAGGTGGTGTCCGCCAGGTACTGCGCGGACTTTTCCAGCCAACCCGGTAAACCGATCTGAAAGTAAGCGAACGGCGCAGCCGTGATCACGCTGATGATCAGCGGGTTGGCGACCACGCTTTTGAAGATGCTCCACGGGTCGGACTTGATCACTGGGCTGTACACCGCCAGCACGATGGTCGACAGCGTGTTGTAAAACAGGATCACCAACGCCGCGAGGATTGCGCCGAGGGAGATGCCGTAGTCGCCATACATGCTCGCCGCCAGTGCCAGGCCGATCACGCCGTTATTACCGCGAAACGCGCCTTGAGCGTAGATGCCGCGATCTTCCTTGGGGCAACGAAAGATCGCCCACCCCCAAGCCAGGGCAAAGCTCACCAGCGTGGCGACGCAAAAGTAGATCAGCAGGCCCGGCTTGAGCGCCGAGTGCAGGTCGGCATGCAGGATGCCAAGGAACAACAGCGCCGGCATGGTGACGTTGAACACCAGGGACGATGCAGTGTGGATAAAGTTGTCGTTGATCCAGTTGATGCGCTTGAGCAGCACTCCCAGAAACAGCATGGCAAACACCGGCGCGGTGATCGTGAGGGTGGTGAGGAAGATAGCCAGCATGCCGGGGAGAACCTTGGTGAGCGTCGTTAGGTGGCTAATGATAAGCCATACAGCTCAGGGGTGCCTGTTAGACCGCTATCGGGGGCAAGCCCCCTCCCACAGTTTGAATTGTGAATACCTTCAAATGTGGGGGGGGGCTTGCCCCCGATGCAGTCGCCTCGGTCTCAGGTAATCGGCGCCGGGTTAAACAACGTGATGTCGTTGTGCAGCTTATGATGCTCGGCCCACGTTTTCTTCTTGCCGCTGGCCACGTCCAGGTAAAAGTGAAACAACTCCCAGCCCAGCTCCTCGATGCTTGCGCGACCAGTGGCGATACGCCCGGCGTCGATGTCGATGAGGTCCGGCCAGCGTTGCGCCAGCTCCGTACGCGTCGAGACCTTAACCACCGGCGCCATCGCCAGCCCATAAGGCGTACCACGACCGGTGGTGAACACATGCAGGTTCATCCCCGCGGCCAGTTGCAACGTGCCGCACACGAAGTCGCTGGCTGGAGTGGCGCAGAAGATCAGGCCCTTGCCCTTGAAGCGCTCGCCAGGGCCGAGCACGCCGTTGATTGCGCTGCTGCCGGACTTGACGATGGAGCCCAACGACTTCTCGACAATGTTCGACAACCCGCCTTTCTTGTTGCCCGGCGTGGTGTTGGCACTGCGATCTGCCTCGCCTTTGGCCAGGTAACGGTCGTACCAGTCCATTTCTCTAACCAACTCTTCGGCCACTTCCTTCGTCTGTGCGCGAGAGGTCAACAGGTAGATGGCATCACGCACTTCGGTGACTTCGGAAAACATCACCGTCGCGCCGGCCCGCAGCAACAAGTCCGAGGCGTAGCCCAGGGCCGGGTTGGCGGTGATACCGGAAAACGCATCGCTGCCGCCGCACTGCATGCCCAGGATCAACTCGGACGCCGGCACGGTTTCCCGGCGGCGCTGGTCGAGCTTCTTCAAGCGCACTTCGGCCAGTTCCATGATCTGCTCGATCATCTCGGTGAAACCGTGGCTGGAGTCCTGCAGCCGATACAGCCACGGCTCGCTCAAGTCGACGGAACTGTCGTTGTCGTGCATCACCTGGCCGGCCTGCAATTTCTCACAGCCCAGGCTGATCACCAGGGCTTCGCCCCCCAGGTTCGGGTTGCGCGCCAGGTTGCGCACGGTACGGATCGGGATGTAGGCATCCGTCGCGGTGATCGCCACCCCGCAGCCGTAGCTGTGAGTCAGCGCCACCACGTCATCGACATTGGGGTACTTTGGCAGCAACTCTTCCTTGATGCGCTTGACCGCGTGGTCCAGCACGCCGGTCACGCACTGCACCGTGGTGGTGATGCCCAGGATATTGCGCGTGCCGACGGTGCCGTCGGCATTGCGGTAGCCCTCGAACGTATAGCCCTCCAGCGGCGCCTGGCCCTCGGGCACTTCGGTAGACAGCGGCAGGCTATCCAGCGGTGGCGCGGTGGGCATGCGCAGTTGATCTTCCTGGACCCAACTGCCACGCGGAATCGGCGCCAAGGCATACCCGATGGTCTGGCCGTAACGAATAATCTGACCGCCCTCGGGAATATCTTCCAGGGTCACTTTGTGGCTCTGGGGGATGAAGTCTACGGTCACCAGGCCGTCCGGGAACTCGGTCCCGGCCGGTACGCCCTGGTCGTTGACCACGATCACTACGTTGTCGCGCTCGTGCAAACGAATCGAGCGCGGCGAGTCGGCATGTTCAATCAACTGCATTACACGAACCTCAGGAATGCGCTTGGGTAAGGTGGGTCACTTCAGGCCCCTGGGCGGGTGGCTCTTTGAGCACCACGCGCTTGATCGGACCGACGATCACCAGGTAGCTGAACACCGCCACCAGCGCGTTGGCGCCGACAAACACCAGAGCCCATTTGAAAGAACCGGTGGTGCTGATGATGTAGCCGATGACAATCGGTGTGGTGATCGACGCCAGGTTACCGAAGGTGTTGAACAAGCCACCACTGAGGCCGGCGATTTGTTTCGGCGAAGTGTCGGACACCACCGCCCAGCCCAGTGCTCCAACGCCCTTGCCGAAGAAGGCCAAGGCCATGAAGCCCACCACCATCCACTCCACATCCACGTAGTTGCACGCAATGATGCTGCTGGACACCAGCAGGCCGGCGATGATCGGCGCCTTGCGGGCGAAGGTCAGCGAGTGGCCTTTGCGCAGCAGGTAATCGGAAATCACCCCGCCGAGCACGCCGCCGATAAAGCCGCAGATCGCCGGCAACGAGGCGATGAAACCGGCCTTGAGGATGGTCATGCCACGGTCCTGCACCAGATACACCGGGAACCAGGTCAGGAAGAAGTAGGTGATGCCGTTGATGCAGTACTGGCCCAGGTACACCCCGAGCATCATGCGGTTGGTGAGCAACTGACGGATGTAATCCCACTTCGGCCCGTCGGTTTTCTTACCCTTGGCCTTGTCCTGATCCATATCGACCATCGCGCCATTGGCGGCGATGTGATTGAGCTCGGCCTCGTTGATCATTGGGTGCTGGCGGGGGCTGTGGATCACTTTCAGCCAGATCAGCGAGAACACGATGCCGATCACGCCCATCACGATAAACACGTGCTGCCAGCCGAAGCGGTAGACGATCCAACCCATCAGGGGCGCGAACAGCACCGTGGCGAAGTACTGCGCCGAGTTAAATATCGCCGAGGCGGTGCCCCGTTCAGCGGTCGGGAACCAGGCCGCGACGATGCGTGCGTTACCCGGGAAGGAAGGTGCCTCGGCCAGGCCCACCAGGAAGCGCAGCATAAACAGCGCGACCACGGCGGTGGAAACACCGAACTCACCCACATAGCCTTGCAGCACGGTGAACAGGGACCAGGTGAAGATGCTCAGGGCATAGACTTTTTTCGAGCCGAACCGGTCCAGCAGCCAGCCACCGGGAATTTGCCCGGCCACATAGGCCCAACCGAATGCGGAGAAGATGTAACCGAGAGTGACCGCGTCGATGCCGAGGTCTTTTTGCAGGCTGGAGCCCGCGATGGCGATGGTGGCCCGGTCGGCGTAGTTGATCGTGGTCACCACAAAGAGCATGAGCAGGATCAAATAGCGGACGTGGGTCGGCTTGGTCGCTTGCATGTAGAAGTACTCCCACTAATTATTTTTTTTGCGGGTAATGGTTTTCTGTTTTGATCGTGGGACCGGCAGGCGTCCGGCCCCACGGGGTATTGCGTCTTACGAACCGATGTAGCTGGTTTTCACCACGGTGTAGAACTCTTGCGCATAGCGACCCTGCTCACGCGAACCATAGGATGAGCCCTTACGCCCACCGAACGGAACGTGATAATCCACGCCGGCGGTCGGCAGGTTGACCATCACCATCCCGGCCTGGGAGTGGCGCTTGAAGTGATTGGCGTACTTCAGCGACGTGGTGGCGATACCGGCCGACAAGCCGAACTCGGTGTCGTTGGCCATGGCCAGGGCTGCCTCGTAGTCCGCCACGCGCACCACGTTGGCCACCGGCCCGAAGATTTCTTCACGGCTGATGCGCATGGCCGCTTCGCTGTCGGCGAACAAAGTCGGCGCGAGGAAGTAACCCTCGGTGTCGCACGTCACCAGGCTGCCACCGCTGACCAACCGCGCGCCTTCGCTTTGGCCGATGTCGATGTATTTCATGTCCTGATCCAGTTGGGCCTGGGACACGACGGGGCCGATATCGGTGCCGCTCTTGAGGGCATGGCCGACCTTGATCGACTTCATGCGCTCGGCCATGGCCGCGACAAACTGGTCGTGGATGCCGGCGGTCACGATCAAACGGCTGGACGCCGTGCAACGTTGCCCAGTGGAGTAGAACGCGCTCTGTACCGCCAGCTCGACCGCCTGTTTGAGGTCGGCGTCGTCGAGAATGATCTGCGGGTTCTTGCCGCCCATTTCCAACTGCACTTTGGCCTGGCGCGACACACAGCTGACGGCGATCTGACGGCCGACGCCGACGGAACCGGTGAAGCTGATGCCATCGACTTTCGGACTGTTGACCAGCACATCACCGACCACACGGCCGCTGCCCATTACCAGGTTGAACACACCGTCCGGGAAACCGGCGCGGGAGATGATTTCCGCGAGGGCCCAGGCGCAACCCGGCACCAGCTCGGCGGGTTTGATTACCACGCAGTTGCCGTACGCCAGGGCCGGGGCGATTTTCCATGCGGGGATGGCAATCGGGAAGTTCCACGGGGTGATCAAGCCAACCACACCAAGGGCTTCGCGGGTAACTTCGACGTTGACGCCAGGACGCACCGACGGCACGTAGTCGCCGGACAAGCGCAGGCATTCGCCAGCAAAGAATTTGAAGATATTGCCGGCGCGAGTCACTTCACCGATGGCTTCGGGCAGTGTCTTGCCCTCTTCACGGGCCAGCAGGGTGCCGAGTTCTTCGCGGCGGGCGAGGATTTCGCTGCCGACTTTATCCAGCGCATCGTGACGGGCCTGAATGCCCGAGGTGGACCAGACCGGGAACGCGGCGCGTGCGGCGTCGATGGCGGCGTTGACTTGAGCGACATCGGCCTTGGCGTATTCGCCGATGACATCGGACAACTCCGACGGGTTGATATTGGTGCAATAGTCCGCACCGGCCACCCACTGGCCATTGATGTAGTTTTCAAAACGTTTGGCTTGGGACACGAATCTTCTCCTGACGCAAAAGGCCGCTGATTGCTCAGCGGCCTTGTAAATGTCTTATTGCGGGCCTTGCTTATCGATCAGCGCGGCGAGGGCTTCGTACTCTTCCGGCAGCAGGTCGGTCAGCGGTGTGCGCACTGGGCCGGCGTCATAACCGGCGATTTTTGCGCCGGCCTTGACGATGCTCACGGCATAACCGGCCTTGCGGTTGCGGATGTCCAGGTAAGGCAGGAAGAAGTTGTCGATGATCTTGCTGACGGTGGCGTGATCATCCTTGGCAATCGCGTGGTAGAAGTCCATCGCGGTTTTCGGGATGAAGTTGAACACCGCCGAGGAGTACACCGGTACGCCCAAAGCCTTGTAGGCAGCGGCGTAAACTTCTGCGGTCGGCAGGCCGCCCAGGTAGCTGAAACGATCACCGAGGCGACGGCGGATCGATACCATCAGTTCGATGTCACCCAGGCCGTCCTTGTAGCCGATGAGGTTCGGGCAGCGCTCAGCCAGGCGCTCCAACAGCGGCGCAGTCAGACGGCAGACGTTGCGGTTGTAGACCACCACGCCAATCTTGACCGATTTGCACACAGCCTCAACGTGGGCGGCAACCCCATCCTGGCTGGCTTCGGTGAGGTAGTGCGGCAGCAGCAACAGGCCCTTGGCCCCCAGACGCTCGGCTTCCTGAGCATATTCGATAGCCTGACGCGTCGAACCGCCGACACCGGCGAGGATCGGCACGCTGGTGGCGCAGGTATCAACAGCAGTCTTTACCACTTGAGAATATTCGCTGGCGGCCAGGGAGAAAAACTCACCGGTGCCGCCGGCGGCGAACAAGGCGGTGGCGCCGTACGGGGCCAGCCACTCCAGGCGCTTGATGTAACCCGCCTGGTGGAAATCACCCTGCGCGTTGAAATCGGTCACGGGGAAAGACAGCAGACCGTGGGAAAGGATGGACTTCAGTTCTTGTGGATTCATTATTCGAACACCCTGGGTAAAGACTTTCTGTCGAAAGGTTTGTTGTTGGTTTTGGTGATGTCGTACGTCATCGTACAACTATAAAAGTATTCGTCAACTGCAATTCATCAACCTCCCAGCAAAGAGTGTTGAAACACGCATTCTTGACGTAAGAAATTTATGCTCTATGCTCGCCGTAGCTGTATATACATACAGCAATCAAGGAAGATTCCTACGACTTAGCAAGGAGCTAACATGTCAGGTCTTGAACTCGCATTACCCGAAAAAAAACCACCGACCCTACGCTTCGAAGGCGGCGAACACACGGCAATTGGCGACGATACGCTGCTGCGCTTCGCCAAAGACGCCGCGCCGATACCTGCGCGAGAAGTTGAGCTGCATCTGCCCAACGGGCTGGCGCTGACTTACGGCCAAGTGATCGCCCTGGGCGGCGACTTCTATGGCATCCCCGGCCAACCGATCAGCGATGGCGCCTCCCCCGCCGAGCGTGTGCAACGCTTCACGGCCGCGTTCAATTCCCTGGCCGTGTTGCCGGCGTCACGGGAAGAAGCACGCAACATCCTTGCGGTGATGCAAAAGGAGATCAACGCGGTCAACCAGGCAATCAAGGAAGGCAAACAGCCTCATGAGGCGTACGACGCCTTGGGCGATAGCTTGTCCGAGGAGTGGAACCGCATCACCGGTGGCGGCAGCGCGGTGTCGGCGCTGATTCCGCTGGGACGTTACTTGAAACTGGCGGCGGACAACGCCGACCACTTCGGCGAGTGGGCGCTGTCGGCCTACCTCGCCGGGCATACCGCAGCCCTGCAACAGGCAGTGGTAGCTCATCAGACCGGCACCGACCCGGCGCTGGAACTGGCCTATGCCATGAACAGTTTTGCCGATCATTTTTTGACCGATCTGTTTTCCGCCGGCCACCTGCGCGTGCCACGCAAGCAACTGGCCGCCGTGGTTACCCCCGGAGAACTCGGCTCGCTGATCAGCCGTTTCATGCACGACGAAGACAGTAAATTCGGGCTCAAGGTGCGCAATGCCATGGGTGACGAATGGCATGCCTACGGGGATAAACGCTACTTCGACAGCACCGATGCGGCCAATCGGACCCAAGTCAAACGCGCGGTGCAAGCCTCGGCGGACGAAATCTTCGACACTTTCCTCAGCGGCACCGCGCCCTCCCCGGCCACCTTTAAGGCGCCGCTGTACGTGCCGGACCTGAATGCCGCTCAAAACCCGGCAAACAACTTTTCGCCGTTGTTCAAGAGGGAGGGCGACAAGGTGCTGCGGCGCAAGGACGTAAATGACTTGAACGACAAGCAGTGGACGAATGATTGGTGGGGATGGAGTACGTACTTGTTGCTCAAGGACTACAAACCCAATACACCGGTCTGATCACAACCGTTGCCCCGTCGATGATCAAACCCTGAGACTCACCCGCGCTGCGCCTGCGCCTCTTCATGGGCATGGCGCAGCCGCTCGCGACTGTTGGTCAGGTGCAAACGCATGGCCGCGCGCGCCGCGTCCGAATCCTGGCGGGCAATCGCTTCGTAGATTTCTTCGTGCTCGCGGCTCAGGCGGTCCATGTAATGCTGTTGGTCATCATGGGCCAAGCGTGCGGAGTTCAGGCGGGTTCGAGGAATGATGCTGGTACCCAGGTGGGTCATGATGTCAGTGAAGTAACGGTTGCCGGTGGACAATGCGATTTCCAGATGGAACGCGAAGTCTGAAGCAACCGCATCCCCCGCGTGCGCGGCGCTTTCGTTCAGCGCGTCGAGTGCCGCGCGCATGGCCGCCAATTGCTCATCGCTGCGACGCAACGCGGCGAGGCCGGCCGACTCCACTTCCAGGCTGATCCGCAGCTCCAGAATCGCCAACACATCGCGCAAGGTCACCACGGTGGCGGGGTCGATACGAAAGCCGCTGGGGCTTGGTGTATCCAGCACGAAAGTGCCGATGCCGTGCCGGGTCTCTACCTGGCCTGCGGCCTGCAAACGTGAGATGGCTTCACGCACCACCGTGCGACTAACCCCATGAGCTTCCATGATCGCCGACTCGGTGGGCAGCTTATCGCCACGCTTGAGCTGACCATCGCGGATTTGCTCGGATAACACCGTGACCAATTCCTGAGCAAGGCTGCGGCGCTTGCGGGGAAGACGAGGGGCGGTGTTGGCGTTTTCCATGTGGGGTCATCTTTGTCGGTGAACTGAAGGGGCATCATAGCCCATGACGGTTGTATGATCACCGCTCGCGCTGCACTTTCATCGGCTTTCGCGCGCGTAGTACATATCGCCGCCGTACCTACCCTTGTTCGGATAGACCCACCGGTTACTTCAGCCGCGGCAATAAGTGCGAAACGTTCTCCTGCCCCTGTCAGATATGACAGCAGACAACCTCACCAGACCGTCGCAGAGTCAAGCCTGTTCCGACACCCAGGTGAGCGCCCATGAAACGCCTTAGTTTGTTATGCGCAGCCATAAGCTGGCTGCTGACCTGCGTCGTTCTGGCTGCCCCGGGCGTACGCAACGGCGGGGGCGAGGACGTCATATTGCAGGGGTTCCACTGGAACTCCAGTCGCACGACCCCGCAAACGTGGTACGAAATACTGACACAAATGGCCCCCACCATCGGGCGCGATGGCTTCACCAAAATCTGGTTGCCTCCCACCTGGGTCGATAAATCCAGCTGGGTCGACGCGAACTCAGGGACTTCCGGCGGCGGGGAGGGTTACTTCTGGCACGACTTTGACAAAAACAGCAATTACGGCAGCGAACCCCAGCTCAAACAAGCGGTTGACGCCTTATCGAGTGCTGGCGTGCAAGCGGTGTACGACGTAGTGCCTAACCATATGAACGACAACCTCCCCGGCACCCAGGTGCGCTTTCTTCGGCGCCTCAAGCTGTGGCGCACTGACTGCATCCCCCCCACCCCTGCGTCAAGCTGCGACGAAGGCGACCCGTTTGATAGCGGCAAGGCCGACCTCAACACCAGCAGTCCGGAGGTTTCGTCACGCATGATGCAGGAGTTCAGGAACCTGCGGGATAACTACGGCGCCAAGGGCTTGCGCTTCGATTTTGTGCGCGGCTATACGCCGGAGCGGGTCAACCTGTGGATGAAAGATTTTGGCGACCAAGCGTTCTGCGTTGGCGAACTGTGGAAAAGCCCTGGCGAGTTTCCCGCCAGCGACTGGCGCAATAAAGCCAGTTGACAGGACATTCTCAAGGACTGGTCGGACAGATCGCGTTGCGCAGTCTTCGATTTCGCGCTCAAGGAGCGCCTGCAAAATGGCAGCCTCGCCGAATGGCGGCACGGGCTCAATGGCAACCCGGACCCAGCCTGGCGGCAGATCGCGGTGACGTTCGTCGACAACCACGACACCGGCTATTCTCCGGGACAATACGGCGGGCAGCACCACTGGCCTGTGCCCGAAGACAAGCGCAACATCGCCTACGCTTACATTCTGCTGAGCCCCGGCATACCCGCGGTGTATTGGCCCGACATGTACGACCGGGGCCGTGGCGATCTGATTCGCACGCTGATCAAACTGCGCAAGGACGCTGGCATTCGAGCCGACTCGCCCATCCGCTTTCAGAGCCACTATTCAGGATTGGTGGCTACGATCAATGGCAGTCGCCAGCGCTTATTGATCGCCCTGGACGCGGACCTCAGCATGATCCCGGAGGGTTTTACCCAGGCACTGTTCGCGGACGCAGAGCGTATTCGAGCCTGGCAAACTCGCTCGGCACCGGAAGACACCACGACGACACTACACTGCGACAATGCAAACCCTGGCAATGGGCAGGCAGTGTACGCCGTGGGTTCGCCGGTTGAACTGGGCGCCTGGGATCCGGCCCACGCCATCGCACTGAAGCCCACGGCGCCGCAGCGGTGGAGCGGCGCCGTGGTATGGCCGACCCAGCAAGCCATCAAATGGAAATGTGTGATCCGCAGCCTCAGCAACGCCAACCAAGCCTATTGGCAAAAGGACCCCGACAACTCGTTGACCACCGGTGCCGGCACCGAGGCCGTAGGCAGTTTTTGACAAAAAAATGCCCCGGCAAGACCGAGGCATTTTTCAACCGACGTGCGAACGACGCCGTTTTGTCACTTCACCACTTTCAGACTAGGACGACCGCTGGGACGCGGAGGCTCAGTGTCCGGTGGCGGCATATCGTCGCCCTCTTCGCTGTCGATCGTTTCGTCATCCTCGAAGGGCGACTCCAGATCAAACACCATGCCTTGCCCATTCTCACGGGCATAAATCCCGAGAATGGCGCCAATCGGCACATACAGCGTATGGGGCACACCGCCAAAACGCCCTTCGAAGCTCACCGCTTCGTTGTCCATGTGCAGATGACGCACGGCACTGGGCGAGATGTTCAGCACGATCTGTCCATCACTGGCAAACCCCTGCGGTACCTGAACCGCAGGAAATTCGGAATTGACCAGCATGTGCGGGGTGCAATCGTTGTCCACAATCCACTCATAGAGCGCGCGGACCAGGTAGGGTCGACTGGAGTTCATCAACGGCTCCTTAAGCCTTAGCGCATATCGCGTTCGACACCAGACAGACTCGCCTGGAAAGCCTCACGCGCAAACTGGCGCTCCATGTAATCAAGCAACGGCTTGGCAGGCCGAGGCAGTTCAATGCCCAGAATCGGCAAGCGCCAGAGTATGGGTAATAGGCAGCAATCCACCAAGCTTTGTTCCTCGCTGAGGAAAAAAGGTTTATCGGCGAACAACGGCGAAACGCCGGTCAGGCTTTCGCGCAATTCCTTACGCGCCTGTACCCGAGCGGGCTCTTTTGTACGCGAATCCAAAATCAAATCCACCAACCCGCACCAGTCACGCTGGATCCGATGGATCAGCAGCCGGCTGTTGGCACGCGCCACCGGATACACCGGCAGCAGAGGCGGATGAGGGTAACGCTCATCCAAGTATTCCATCACCACGGTTGACTCCCACAACGCCAGGTCACGATCGACCAGGGTGGGCAAGCTGCCGTAAGGGTTCACTTCGATCAGTTTCGGTGGATGGCGTCCTGCCTCCACACTGATGATCTCGGCGCTGACACCCTTCTCTGCGAGCACGATGCGTACTCGGTGGGAATAGTGGTCGGCGGGGTCGGAGTAACAGGCCAACCGATTGGTCACGCCCATGGCGGTCCTCCTCGCTTGTTGAAATTATCGAAAGCTCAAAAACGAGCACGCCCAGAGAGCATCTCTGTAGTACCTGATGACCAGGTCGCTACGGTTCAGAGATGCCGCTGGGCGCGCAAGATTAACAGCAATTGCTTACGGTTGGATCAATGCACATCCTTCCAGTATTCGCGTTTGAGCAGATAGGCGAATACGAAGAAGAAGGCCAGGTACAGCAATACATAGGTACCGATACGCTGGTGTTGCAGTTTGACCGGGTTAGCCGAGTAGGCCAGGAAGGTCACCAGGTTCTTGACCTTCTCGTCGAACTGCTCTTCATTCAGTGCTCCAGTCTTGGGCACGATGGTCAATTGATCGCAGGCCTCATGGGTCAGAGGCGTGCCGGTCAACGGATCATATTGCTTCTTACCGTTCTCAACGACCTGAACCTGCTTGCATCCTACCACCTGGCGCCCCTGCAGGCCGACCAGCACGTTAGGCATGCCGACGTTCGGGAACACTTTGTTGTTCACACCCCAGGGGCGCGTCGGATCTTCGTAGAACGACTTCAGATAGTTGTACAGCCAATCGGTGCCACGCACACGAGCGACCAGGGTCAGATCAGGCGGTGCAGCACCGAACCAGGCCTTGGCGTCCGCCGGCTGCATGCCGATGTTCATGTGGTCGCCGATCTTGGCGCCAGTGAAGACCAACTTTTCCAGCATCATTTCATGAGGGATGCCCAGGTCATCGGCAACGCGCTCATAGCGTTGGAATTTGGCGCTGTGGCAACCCATGCAGTAGTTGGCGAACGTACGCGCACCGTCCTGCATGGCGGCTTTGTCGGATACGTCAATATCGACTTTTTCCAGTTCCGGCCCGCCATGTTCGGCAGCGAAGGACAGCAGCGGCAGTGCCGCAAGCATCAATGCAACGAATAATTTTTTCATCAGCCAGTCACCCTTTCCGGAACCGGTTTGGTCTTCTCTAGCCGGGTATAGAACGGCATCAGAATGAAGTAGGCGAAGTACAGGAAGGTGCAGACCTGCGACAGCAACGTCCGCCCCGGGGTTGGCGCCAGTACGCCCAATACGCCCAGGATCACGAAAGCAATGCAGAACACCCACAACCAGATCTTGCTCAACCAGCCCTTGTAACGCATGGACTTGACCGGGCTTCGGTCGAGCCAGGGCAGTACGAACAGCACCGCGATGGCCGCGCCCATGGCGATCACGCCCATAAGCTTGTCTGGGATGGCCCGCAAGATCGCGTAGAACGGCGTGAAGTACCAGACGGGAGCGATGTGCTCAGGTGTCTTGAAGGCATTGGCCTGTTCGAAGTTAGGCTTCTCGAGGAAATAGCCACCCATCTCCGGGAAAAAGAACACGATCGAGCAGAACACGAACAAGAACACCACTACGCCGACAATGTCTTTGACGGTGTAGTACGGATGGAAGGGAATGCCATCCAGCGGGATGCCGTTCTCGTCCTTGTGCTTTTTGATGTCCACGCCATCCGGGTTGTTCGAACCCACTTCGTGCAGAGCGAGGATATGCAGCACCACCAATCCCAGGATCACGATGGGCAACGCCACCACATGCAGGGCGAAGAAGCGGTTCAGAGTGATGCCGGAGATCAGGTAGTCACCCCGAATCCACTGGGTCAGGTCATTGCCGATCACGGGGATAGCGCCGAACAGCGAGATGATCACCTGGGCCCCCCAGTACGACATTTGGCCCCACGGCAGCAGGTAACCCATGAAGGCTTCGGCCATCAGCGCCAGGTAGATCAGCATGCCGAAGACCCACACCAGTTCACGCGGCTTCTGATAGGAACCGTAGAGCAGACCACGGAACATATGCAGATAGACCACGATAAAGAACGCCGAGGCGCCAGTGGAGTGCAACAACCGCAGGATCGAGCCGTACTCGACGTCGCGCATGATGTATTCGACGGAGGCGAATGCCTCTTCCGCCGAAGGGTTGTAGCTCATGGTCAGCCACACGCCGGTGACAATCTGGTTGACCAGCACCAGCAACGCCAAGGAGCCGAAGAAATAGAAGAAGTTGAAGTTTTTTGGAGCGTAGTACTTGCTGAGATGGTCTTCCCACATTTTAGTGGCGGGGAAACGCGCATCCACCCAATCCATGAACTTGCTCATCACGCGTTCTCCTTATCGAGGCCAATGACAATAAGGTCGTCAGTTTCGTAGGTATGCGGTGGCACGGGCAGGTTCAATGGAGCAGGCTGAGACTTGTAGACACGGCCAGCGAGGTCATAGTGAGAACCGTGGCACGGGCAGAAATAACCGCCGACCCAGTCCTTGCCCAGATCGACAGGGGCTACTTCCGGGCGGAAGGTAGGCGAGCAACCTAAGTGGGTACACAGCCCGACCAGCAGAAGAATCTCTGGTTTGATCGAACGTGCTTCGTTTTTGGCGTAGGCGGGTTGGTCGGATTTCTCGGATTTCGGGTCAGACAGCTGACCTTCGATCTTTTTCAGATTTCCCAGGATTTCCTCGGTACGACGAACAATGAATACCGGCTGACCGCGCCACTCAGCAATCATCTGCTGGCCTGGCTCGATCTTGCTGACATTCACTTTCACCGGTGCACCTGCGGCTTTCGCCTTGGCACTGGGAAACCATGACCCCACGAACGGGACCGCAGCCCCCACCGCTCCTGCAGCACCCACCACGGATGTGGCTGCTACCAAGAAGCGACGCCGGCCTGCATTCACGCCGTCATTGCTCATTCAGTCCTCTCCCATCAGCTTTTTGGCCTGTTAAATCAGGCGTCTACTAAGTATTAAATCTGAACTTATAAAAATTTTGCCGAATGGTAATGAAAAGCCCCACCTCTGACAAGGGAATTACCCGGAGCTCCGGCTCCAGGCCTTGTAGTATAGGGGGTCTACGGATGTGGCA